>JACSRL010000714.1 GCA_014879765.1 Anaerolinea sp.
CCATCCGACCCTGCGGCGACTTCCGAAATCTCTTTACGAGGAGTGTATCATGTGGCGTGTTGCCATTGCCGCGTTGCTGTTGATTTTCGCGCTGGCCGCCTGCGCGACGCCGCCGGCCCCGTTGGCCCTGCCCGCGCCGGCCGAGACAAGCTCTCCGCCTGAGACGAGCCCGCCAACCGTAAACACCGGTGACCTGGGCGTCACCCTGCCCATCAGCCAGCCCCTCCCCTCGCTGGTGATCCTGGACGCGGGCGTCATCACCGTCACGCAGACAATGACGGGCGCCGATGAGCCGGTCGAGGTCCTGCTGCCGGTGCAGGCTGCCTTCGCCATGCCGGTCTGGGCCGCCAGCGGCGATCACCAACAGCCGCTGGCCGTGATTCTGGCCGACGCCGACCGGATCTGCGAGGCCAACGAGGCGGAGGAATGGCCCTGCCCGGCCGGCTTGCAGACCGCGCCCTACGCCGAGCTGCGCTATCTCGCCCAGGCGCTGGCCCTGCGCGGCTACGCGCCGCTGATCGTCAACCTCAACGGGGCCTACACCCCGGCGCTGGCCCCCGACCAGCAGACCGAGCGCGCCCTGCTGATCCTCGAACGACTGCTGACCTGGATGCCCGACGAGATGCGCCAGCCGCCGACCGAACCCTACGGCGGCGAGCTGAGCCAGAGCGTCGACTATGGCCGGATCACGCTGGTGGGTCTGGGCCGCGGCGCGCAGATCGCGCTGGCCCTGGCTGAAACGCTCGCCGATCAGACCGATCCTGCGCCGGGCATAGCGTCGCCGGCGGGGCTGCTGCTGGTCGCGCCGACGCTGCCGGCCGGCAGTGTGCTGCCCGATCTGCCCATCAGCGTGGTGCAGCCCGGCTGTGCGGTCGACGCCGCGCTGGCCAGCCTGATCGACGCGGCCCGCGACGACCCGGCGCGGCGCAGCCTGCTGGCCAGCGTGACGCTGCCGGGCGCGGCCGCCGGCGGCTTTCTGGCCCAGGCCGCGGCCGAGCCGAGCGACTGCGCCACGGCCACGCCGCTGGATCCTGTGCAACAGCGGGCGTGGCTGGCAGCCTATGCGCCCGACTTCGCCGACACGGCCACCGGCTATGCGCCCCCCTACCCGGCCGCCGGGCTGGAGGTGTTGGCGCCGCTGCCGGAGCGGATCTATGACCTGCCGGTTGAGGCCAGCGTCAGCGACCCGGGCCGGCCGGTGCAGCCGGGCGTCATCGTTCCCTTCAACCTGGGGGAGATCGTGATCGAGCAGCCTGCGCCCGCGCCGGCCGATCGCATGCCGCTGCGGGTGGAGGGGACGTTCATCCTGCCGGAGGGGGAGGGGCCGCATCCGCTGGTGGTGTGGATGCACCTGCGCGGCCGCAGTTGCTTCAGCAGCGTCGACATTCCCCAGATTGTCTGGCCCTGCGGCCCCGCGGCCATCCCGCGCTACGACATGGGCTACGACTATCTGCTGCACGCGCTGGCCCAGCGCGGCTACGCCGTGGTCGCACCCAACTTCGTGGGCGCGTTCGGAGACGCGCCGGCCTGGGGGCCGTCCGACGATCCGGAACTGGCCGCGGCCATGGACTTCTACCGCGTGGCGCCGCTGATGAACCGCCTGCTGGCCGAGCTGGCCGCGGCCAACCAGGGAGAGTCGCTGGCCTTTGGCCAGGAACTGGCCGGCAAGCTGGACCTGGGGCAACTGGTCTTCGGCGGCCACTCGCGCGGCGGAGAATGGGCCAACCTGCTGGCGTTGCAGCGGGCCGGCCACGACACGCCGGAGGAGATCGCCGCGGGTCAAGGGCCGGCGCGCGCGCTGCTGTTGACAGCCCCCGTCTACGGCGACTTCGCCGCCCTGGACCCTGCCACGCTGAACGTTGCTGACCTGCCCATCGCGGTCGCGCCGGCCTATTGCGACGATGACCTGAAGGAAGACCCGCTGATGGGACAGATCTACCTGGAATGGGCGCTGGCCGACGAGACGCGCCGCGCGCCGGCCTGGGTGGCTGCGCTGAAGACCGGGGAGCACTACGGCTTCGTGACCTTCACGCGCTGGCCAGTGCCCAACACCAGCTCCATCTTCTGCCAGGATTTCGACGCCCTGCTGGAGCTGGAGGAGGCGCAGACCTTCCTGGCCGGGCTGGCGCCCGATTTCCTGGACGTGGCGCTGGGCCGCCAGCCGGCCGCGGCCATTCCCGGCTTCGACCCGGCCGCGCCGCTGCCCGTCACGCTCTACGGCGCGCCCATCGAGATCACCGCCCTGGACCCGGCGCGGCGGCGGCTGGTCTGGAATCCACAGCGCGCGGAGGAGCTGGCGACCAACCGGCTGGGCGGCGCGGTCAGCGCCGGCGGCAGCGCGACCCTCTCCTTCTGCGTCGGCGCGGGCGAGCAGATGTGCGTCGTCGACAGCACGGTGGAGCTGCCCCCCAACGCGCCCCCCGACGAGTTCGTCTATGCTCAGCCCAAGTTCGCCGGCTTTCCGCCGCAGGCCCGGGTGCAGTGGGACGCGCCCGATGGCCGGCTGAGCCTGGAGATCCCGGCTGCGCAAGGCGATCTGAGCGACGGCGCCGCGCTGCATTTCCGCGTGCTGGTGGACATGTTCGACCCGCGCAACGCGGAGCTGGACGGGCAGGCGCTGCGCGTGGCGCTGACCGACGCGGCCGGCAATCAGGCCGCGGTGACGCTGCCAGCCGACGAGCCGGCGCTGATCCGCGACCGGGGCGAGCGCAACAGCCTGTGGAACTGGGCCTACTATCCCCTGCGGCCGCGCTCCGTGCGCATCCCGCTGGACGCGTTCACCGGCGTGGACCTGACCAGCCTGCGCAGCGTGGACTTCATCTTCGATCAGATCGCGCAGGGCTCGCTGCTGCTGTCGGATGTGGAGTTTGTGACGCAGTAGGACTTAGGCAAAACTGGTCTCGATACGGCGGCCTACTCGACCAACGTTTCCCTGGGTCTCGATACGGCGGCCTACTCGACCGACGTTTCCCTGGGTCTCGATACGGCGGCCTACTCGACCAACGTTGCCCTGGGTCTCGATACGGCGGCCTACTCGACCAACGTTCCCTGGGTCTCGATACGGCGGCCTGCTCGACCAACGTTTCCCTGGGTCTCGATACGGCGGCCTGCTC
>JACSRL010000717.1 GCA_014879765.1 Anaerolinea sp.
ACGCCGGGCAAGGGCCGCAAGCGCTGCGCCTACCGTAACAGGAACAATCCCAGGAACAGGAACAACAACCTGGGGTATCGTATCGCCAGCATCTCTCCTCGCCAGGGCCTTGCGCCTGCGTCAGAAATGCCGGGTGTCCACGGACGCCCGGCCGCGACACCCTACGAGAGATCCAGGCCCTTGTCCAGGCTTGGCCTGGCTAAGCCAAAGATGCACCGGCTCCGCGCCTTTCAGTAACCCGTCGGGCGACCATCGGCGCGGAGTCACCCTTCAATCTATCCATGAACACCACACCGATCGATCAGGTCAATACCGGAGGCGGCAGCTTCGTTGGCGGCTCTGTCGACAATCGCGATGGGATCTTCATCGGCCGCGACGTGAACGTCAACCTCACGCTGCGCTACACGGCCGGGGAGATGCAGGGGCTGCTCGATCAACTGCTGACTCTGTTGCGTCTGCCCGGGGTGCATATCCAGAACGGCGCGGTTATCGCTCAGGAGCAGACGTTGTCAGTAGGCCCTGCTCAGTTCGAAGCGCTGGGCAAGTACCTGGCCGCAACGCCGGTCGCCAGCTCGGCCGAACGCGAAGCGCGCTATCTGGCCCGCCTGTGCGTCCACCCCGACTTTCAGCAGTGGCAATCGCGCTACGTAACACTTTCTGGCAGCGTGCGTATCACGCCGGAGCTGACGCCGCGCTACAGCGAGATTCAGATCTGGGGTGATGGGCCACAGCGCGAGATCAAGCGCGTGCCCTTGCCCGACATCCGCGACGCCATGCAGCGCTATCCTGCCTTCCTACTCAAGGGCCTGCCCGGCGGCGGTAAAACTACCATCTTGCAGCGTCTGGCGTTGGATCAGGCCCTGGCCCGCCTGCATGATCCAGCCGCGGGTTGGCTGCCGCTGTGGACACGGTTGGCCAGCCAGAAGCCAGACGAGACGCCGCACGAGTTCCTGGCCCGCATGTGGCGGCTAGAGAACCCCGGCGGTGACGCCGAGGTTGAGTTTGTCCAGGCCCTGCAGGGAGGGCGGCTCTGTATCCTCTGCGACGCGCTCAACGAAGCCAACAGGGAGCGCATCAAGGAGCGCACGAATGAATGGCGCGTGTTCGCCGAGACGCTGCCGGCCGGCAACCGGCTTGTCATTAGCTGCCGCACTCAGGACTACGGCGGTGAATTGGGCGTGCAGCAGGTGGAGGTCGATCCATTAGCTGACGAGCAGATCGAGGACTTCAGCCGTCGCTACCTGGGCGACGCGCAGGGGGCAGCCTTCTGGGACGACCTGTGCGGCCAGCACAACACGCTCCTTCCGCTGGCGCGCACCCCATACTACCTCAAGATGATGGTCGAGGAGTACGCAGCGGGCGGCCATCTGCCGTTGGTGCGCGCCCAGCTCTTTGCCGGCTTCACCGAGAAGCTGTTTGGCCGGGAGCTCCGGCGCAACCATCCCGATTGGATTGAGCCAGCCGCACAGCATCTGGCCTTGTCGCAACTGGCCTTCGCCATGCAAGCCATCGGCGAGGGCACCCAGGTCAGCCGCGATTGGGCGCTCAATGCTCTGCCTGACCAGGTGGCCCTGCGTGACGGCGAGGTCGTCGCCACGCCGCGGGCGACGGTGCTGCGCCTGGCCCACGCCGCGACGCTGCTTGGCGAGACCACCGAAGAGAACGTGCGCGTCCTGCGCTTCAGCCATCACCTCCTGCAGGAGTATTTCGCGGCCGGCGAGCTGTTGTGGCGTATGCACCAGGGCGAGGACCTGGTCGGGCTGTGGCGCGTGGCCAGCCGCGCCAACGAGATGCCGGTCGCTGAGCGTAGGGAGTGGGACCCACTGCCCGGCCCGCCCCCCAGCGGCTGGGAGCAGACCACCATCCTGGCCGCGGGCCTTGATCCACGCCTGATTGCCGTTGTGCAGGCCGTCAACCCGGCCCTGGCTGCGCGCTGCCTGCTGGAGAGCGGGCTGGACTGGCAGAACGGCGAGGTGGAGGCCAGCCAGGTCGAGTCTTGCCGCCAGATGTTGCTGGCCCGCCTGGGCGATGTGCGCATCCACCTGCGCAGCCGCATCGAGGCCGGACTGCTGCTGGGCCGGCTTAACGACCCCCGCTTCCCGCTGGAGACGGTGGGCGGCGTGCGCGTCATCCTGCCGCCCCTGGTCGAGATCGCCGCAGCCGAGGCCAGGATCGGCAGCGGCCTGCTGGACTTCCATGCCTACGGCGACGAGAAACCGCGCCAAAAGGTCCCCCTGACCGCCTACGCCATCGGCCGCTACCCGGTGACCAACGCCGAATACGCCTGTTTTCTGGCGGCCGGCGGCTACGAGGAGGAGCGCTGGTGGACGGCCGGCGGCCGCTACTGGCTGCGCGGTGAGCCAGTGCCGGGAGAGGAGGACCCGATGGATTGGCAGATGCAACGTTGGCGGCGCTGGCGAAATGATCCAACGCAAATCGATCGAATGGAAAAGGGCGGGACCATGACCCCACGCGATGCTGCTGCATGGCGGCAGTTCGTCACAATCCCTGAGAGCGAGGCGCTGGCTCAGTTTGAGGAGTGGTATCCCAGAGGTCAACAGCGGGAGCCGCGCTATTGGCAAGATCAGGACTTCAGCAATCCCAGCCAGCCCGTGGTCGGCGTCTGCTGGTATGAGGCCATGGCCTACACCCGCTGGCTGGCTGCGCTCACTGGCCAGCCCTTCCGCTTGCCCTCGGAGCCGGAGTGGGAGTGGGCGGCCCGGCGCGGCGGTCGCGCCTTTCCCTGGCGTCGGGGCTGGAACCAGGACCGGCTCAACTCGCTGGAGGGCCGCGTGATGCGCACCACGCCGGTGGGCGCCTATCCCCACGGCGCCACGCCCGACGGCATCCACGAGCTGAGCGGCAACGTCTGGGAGTGGACCGCCACGCGCTACGCGGACTATCCCTACCGGCCGGAGGCCAACCTGGAAGATCCAGACGTCACCGGTCTGCGCGTGGCCCGCGGCGGCGGTTGGGCCGCCCATCGCCGTATGGTGCGCTGCGCCTACCGTTTCTGGGACAATCCCGGGAGCTGGATCTTCAACCTGGGGTATCGTATCGCCAGGAGCCTTGAGTAGGGATCCTGTCCTCCGTCCTCTGCCCTCTGTCCTCC
>JACSRL010000177.1 GCA_014879765.1 Anaerolinea sp.
GCAGCGTCAGATGTGTATAAGAGACAGGGCCGCGCCCACAGCCCGCGTGGCGGGCGATGGCCAGGTCAACGTGCGCAGCGGCCCCGGCACCGCCTACGGCGAAGCGGGCCAGGTGGCCACCGGCACGGAGATGGAGATTATCTCCAGCAACGCGGCCGGCGACTGGTACGAGGTCTGCTGCGTGAATGGCCAGAACGTCTGGATCGTGGCGCGGCTGGTGGAGGTGACCGGCGACCCGGCGCTGATCCAGGTGGCGCAAAACATCCCGGCCCCGCCCACGGCGACGGTCGCGCCCACGCGGCCGCCGGTGGTAGTGCAGCCGCCCGCGCCGGCGCAGCCCACCCAGCCGCCCGCGCCGGTGGCCCCGCCCGCGCCGGCCTTCCGCTTCACCAAATATTCCATGGAGCCACGGCCCAACAGCAATCCCATCGTGTCGGTCTTCGGCGGGCTGTACAACAGCGCCTTGGATCTCAGCAATCCGGTGACCGGATACAAGCTGGTGGTGCAGGCGCCGTCGGGCGAGCAAAAGGAAGAGGCATTCGGTCCCGCTTTTCTGCGCGGTGACGCTGGCTATCCCAGCGAATTTCTGTTCAACGCCAAGATCGAGTTCATGTCGGCCAGCGAAGGCGTCTACCGCGCCTGGGTGGCCGATGCTGGCGGCAACCAGGTTTCCGAGGCGTATGATCTCGGCGCGTCGGGCGAGACTCGCACTTTTATTGTGCGTTGGAAGGAGTAGACTTCCGCGCGCTTTGCTGCGCCAAACTGCAAATGCCCACCCTGGAAGGCGCGATCGAGCGCATCACCTTTCACAACGAGGAGAACGGCTACACCGTCGCCCGGCTGGTTCCTGACGGCAAGGACTATGAGCTGACGGTGATCGGCAACATGCTGGGCGTGCAGGTGGGGGAGCACGTGCGCCTGGAGGGGGAGTGGACGGTTCACGGCCAATACGGCCGGCAGTTCAAGGTCGAGCGCTACGCCTCGGTGCTGCCGGCCACGGCCGCGGGCATCGAGAAATACCTGGGCAGCGGGTTGGTCAAGGGGGTCGGGCCGGTGACGGCCAAGCGCATCGTGCGTCAGTTCGGCGCGGAGACGCTGACGGTGATCGACGAGACGCCGGAGCGGCTGCGCGAGGTGCTGGGCGTCGGGCCGAAGCGCGTCACCCTGATCAAGTCGGCCTGGCACGAGCAGCGCCAGATCCGCGAGGTGATGGTCTTCCTGCAAAGCCACGGCGTCAGCCCCGCGCTGGCCGTGCGCATCTACAAGCACTACGGCGACGGCGCGGCCGGCGTGGTCACCAATGACCCCTACCGGCTGGCGCGGGACATCCACGGCATCGGCTTCATCACCGCCGACAAGATCGCCCGCAACCTGGGCATCGCCCCCGACGCGCCGGAGCGGGTGGCGGCCGGCGTGGCCTACACCCTCAGCCAGAAGGCCGACGAGGGTCACGTCTATGTGCCGCAGGGGGAGCTGGTGGCGGAGGCCGCCAAGCTGCTGGATGTGCCTGCGCCGCTGGCGGCCGCGGCCATCGAGACATTGCAGCAGGAGGAACAGGTGCGCGTCGAGCCGCTGGCCGGCGCGGCCGGCGCCAGCGGCCTCGCCGAGGCGCGCGCGGTCTATCTGACCCCCTTCTACTACGGCGAGATCGGCGTGGCCGGCCGGCTGCGCCGGCTGATGGACGCGGTGGAGGACCGCTGTTTTGTCTTTCGCAGCTTCGACTGGCCGCAGGGGCTGGCCGTGGTGCAGCGGGAGACCGGGCTGCGCCTGACCGCCCAGCAGCAGGCCGCGGTGCGCACCGCCTTGACCGAGCGGGTGACGGTGATGACCGGCGGGCCGGGCACAGGCAAGACCACCTGTACGCTGGCCATCATCCGCCTGCTGGACGCGGCCCGGCGCTCCTACGTGCTGGCCTCGCCCACCGGCCGCGCGGCCAAGCGGCTGGGCGAGGCCACCGGTCGGGAGGCCAAGACCATCCATCGTCTGCTGGAGTGGAGTCCCGGCGGCGCGGGCGGCTTCACCTTCCAGCGCAACGAGGAGAACCCGCTGGACGTGGACATGGTCATCGTGGACGAGGCCTCCATGCTGGACCTGCTGCTGACCAATCACCTGCTCAAGGCGATCCCGCCCGGCGCGCATCTGCTGCTGGTGGGGGACATCGACCAACTGCCGCCGGTGGGCGCGGGCAACGTGCTGCGCGATGTGATCGATTCGGACGCGGCCGCGGTGGTGCGGCTGGACGTGATCTTTCGCCAGGCCGCGGGCAGCTTCATCATCGAGAACGCCCATCGCATCAACCGCGGCCAGATGCCCGAATGGCGGCCGGAGCAGTCGCAGGATTTCTTTCTTTTTCAGACCGACGACCCGGAGCGGGCGGCCGAGTTGGTGGTGGAGATCGTGCAGGAGCGCATCCCCCGCAAGTTCGGCATCCCCGCGCACGAGATCCAGGTGCTCAGCCCCATGCACCGCGGCGCGGTGGGGGTGGCCGCGCTGAACGAGCGCCTGCAGGCCGCGCTCAACCCGCCGGCCGCCGGCAAGCCGGAGCGGCGCATCGGCGGTCGCATCTTCCGCCTGGGCGACCGGGTGATGCAGATGCGCAACAACTATGACAAGGATGTCTTCAACGGCGACCTGGGCCAGATCACTGCGCTGGACCTGGTGGAGCAGACCCTCGCCGTGCGCATCGACGAGCGCACCGTGCCCTACGATTTCCTGGAGCTGGACGAGCTGGTACACGCCTATGCGGTGTCGGTACACAAGAGCCAGGGCAGCGAGTTCCCGGCCGTGGTCGTGCCCATCACCACCCAGCACTACATGATGTTGCAGCGCAACCTGCTCTACACCGCGGTGACGCGGGCGCGCAAGCTGGTGGTGCTGGTCGGCGCCCCGCGCGCGGTGGCCATCGCGGTCAACAACAACCGCATCGCTGACCGCTACAGCGCGCTGGCCGAACGGCTGCGGTGAGACCCCGTCTGCCAACCGTGGGTTTCGATACGGCGGCCTACTCAACCCACGGGCTCGCATCCGGCGGCGTCAACCGTGGGTTTCGATACGGCGGCCTACTCAACCCACGGGCTCGCATCCGGCGGGTCAAC
>JACSRL010000719.1 GCA_014879765.1 Anaerolinea sp.
TCCTCTGCGCCTCAGCCACGGTGAAGGGGGTCAGCACCGTCACCAGCGTGGCGCCCACGGTGCTTTCCAACTCTGAGCCGGTGGGCAACATGAGGCGGAAACCGAGCAGTTGGCTCAAGGCGTCACCGGGCAGCGGCGCAGCATCGGCTATCACAGCTGCTGGATCGGCGGCGCCGCCGGCAGTGGCGGGTGCTTGAATATCGATGACGGCATTGAAGTCATAGTAGTCGAAGAGAACCTCAAGGCTGACTGCGCCGCCGTTTTCCGCGCCGTTTGCCTGCAAAGTGAGGCGGGTCACCACGTTGGTGGCCTGATCGACCCAGAGATTCAACTCGGCAAAGGCAAGTTGACTCACGTCCAGGCTGTCGCCGGGCTCACCGACCACGGGAATCATCTCCTTGCCGCCGCGGTAGTGAACTGCCTGCAGCCCGTTGACTTCTTCCACGCCGACACGCGTCATGCGCGCTAAAAGTCCGGCCACATCCTCCGGTGTGATCAGAGTCAGTTCGTCGAGGGAGAGCGTACTCTCTGGCGTCTGCAGCCATTGATCCCCCGCCTGCATGTAGCGGGTCCCATCCACCGTGATCATGGCCATGGTCTGTTCGCCGTCCCGGAAGCGGATCTGCAGTCCCTCAGCCGGTGGTTGCTTCACAAAGGCGCCGTCGATCTCCACCTTGTCTGCACCGCGTGCGCTTTCACTGAGCGTGACGATACGCATTCGGTAGCTGTTGATGGCCTCGGCTTGGGCGGCGCTCTGGGCGGCGCCGGGTGCGGCAGCCGGTGGTTGCGCCGCGACCGGCGGTGCAGTCGGCGCCGCCGTCGCGGGCGGGGCGACAGTCGCAGGTGCAGGCGTCTCTTCACGGGAACCGCAGCTAGCCACAAAGAGCAGCGTGCTGCACAACACAAAAGTCAATCCTGAGCGCATCTTCATCTGGTTCTCCTTTCGCGGCGCCTGCCAAACAACGGTTAGCGGATGCTACCCCATTACCTGATCTTCGGGTTTTCGGAAACTCGGCAATCTTTGACCTTATTTGATCACTGTCTCCAGCTTCGGTTGGGCTTGCAGGTACAGCCACATGGCTTTCAGTTCGTCGTCCGTCATCTTGGCCGCATCCCACCAGGGCGTGAATCGGCTCAGTTGCTGGCCGGAGCGTGTCACGCCCGAGCGCAAAGTTCGGAAAAGTTGGCAACCCTCTCTCGTTATTACGCATACCGCGCCACAGCCATCAGCGCCAGCGCCGCGGTTGCCAGGATTGTGCCCCAGGTGCTGCTGGTCGTCAGCTTGGCTTGCAGCCGACTCAGCTCCGCCATCTGTGCCGGTAAAGGCGGCGCGCCGGCAGCCTGAATCTGGCCGCCGAGCGCTGCGAGTTTCTTCGCCGTAGGCCCGGTGGAGAACAAGCCCAGCAAGAAGGCCGCCAGCCCTGCCAGTGAGCCGATGGTAAAGCCGATGCCGAACGGGCTGGCGATCCAACCCCAGGCAAAGCGCGACACCAACCAATAGAGCAGCAGCCCCGACACGGTGGTCAGCAGCGAGGCGAGGCTCATCGCCTGGGAGATCTGGGCCATGGGCAGGGCGCGCTCGCCGCCCGGCCCGGCCTTGCGTACTCCCGGCAGTAACACGAGTGCGATCATTAGCGCATTGCCCACCCAAAACGCGCCGGCCGCAATGTGGATCAGACGCAAGGTAATCAAGATGAACTGCATGGGAACCTCCAGGATAGGTCAATCGCCCGGCCGGGCTGAATGCGGCCGCTTTCCACCGAATCCGTCAGCTCACGCCGCAGCCCCAAGCCCCACGAGGCGCGGAAGCGGCTGCAGAGCAGGTTGTAGAACCATTTCATGGTCGGCTCTCCTCGAATGTGCTTACAACGCAGCCTCCACCAGGCGCAAGGGGAACACCGGCGACTCGGTGGGGACGATGACCCGGCGCATCTGCAGGCCGGCGTCGGCCAGCAGGCTGCGCATCTCCTCCGCGGTGCGCTCGCGGCCGCCGATCTGCTGCAGCATGTGCAGGTCGTAGAAGAGGCTCATCGCGTCGAACGGCTCTTCCAGCAGCCGGTCGATGATCAGCAGGCGGCCGTCGGGCGGCATGGCCTCCCGGCAGCGGGCCAGGATGACCGCGCACTTCTCGTCCGACCAGTCGTGCAGCACGGCTTTCAGGATCAACAGGTCGGCCGGCGGCACGCGCTCGAAGAAGCTCCCGGCGATCACTGCGACCCGGTCGCCCAGGCCGCCCAACACGTGATTCGCCGTGACGCCGGGCATGTCGAGCAGGATGCCGCGCAGGTGGGGGTGGGCCTCCAGGATGCGCTTGAGGAAGGCGCCTTGGCCGCCGCCCACGTCGCAGACGGTGCGGAAGGGCGAGAAGTCGTAGGCCGCGGCCAGGGGCGGGTCGGTCATCAGCGCGTAGGCCGCCTGGGTCTGCTGGAAGGGGATGCCCAGCTCCGGGTGCTGCTCCAGGTAGTCGAAGAAGGGCGCGCCCATGACGTGGGTGAAGGCGCTCTCGCCGGTGGCCAGGGTATAGGCGAAGTTCTGCCAGGGGCGCTGGTAGGCATCGCTGCCGATCATCACGAGGTTGGTGTACAGGCTGCCCGGGGTGTCCTTGAGCATCGTCCGTCCCAGGCCGGTCAGGCTGTAGCGGTCGCCCTCGCGGGCAGTGATCTCCAGGGCGGTCATCATGCGCAGGGTGCGGAAGAGCGTGTCGCGGTGCAGGCCGCACGTGCCGGCGATCTCATCGGCCGTGCGGGGGCCGGCGGCCATCTGCTCGAAGACGCCGGTCTTGACCAGGCTGTGGCAGAGCAGCAGGCTCACCCAGCCCTGCACCCACTGGAAAAAGCGCGCCTGGGGCGGAACGGCGGGTGGGGTGGTAGGTGTGGTCATAGGTGGTTCCTCCTTCTCTTGGGTGAATAGGGTGGGTATAGAAAACGCTCAGGCGACGGCCGTCGCCTCGATCTCGACCATCATCTCCGGGAAAGCCAGCCGGGCCACGCCGATCAGCGAGCCGGTGTGCCGACAGCCGGCCGCGGCCAGGCGGCCGATGAAGGCGTCGTAGTTGGCGAAGAACTGGTCTACGTCGGTGGTGTAGATGTTCAGC
>JACSRL010000720.1 GCA_014879765.1 Anaerolinea sp.
AGTTCGGGAGGCTCATTCCACCCGCTTCTGTGGAGGCTACCCATGAGCGCCAGCCCGCATCCTGACATTGAACGCGTCCTGATCGACGCCGACAGCATCCAGCAACGCGTGCGCGAGCTGGCGGCGGAGATCGATCGGGACTATGCCGATAAGCCGCGCCTGTTGTTGGTGGGCGTGCTGAAGGGCGCGTTCATCTTCCTGTCCGATCTCTGCCGCGCGCTGACGGTGCCCCACGCGGTCGATTTCATGGCGGTCTCCAGCTACGGCATGACCGCGACCAGCGGCGCGGTGCGCATCGTGCTCGACCTGCGCGCGCCCATCGAGGATGTACACGTGTTGCTGGTCGAGGACATCGTGGACAGCGGACACACGCTGCATTACCTGCAACAGGTGTTGGCCAGCCGCGGCCCCGCCTCGCTGCGCACCTGCGCCCTCTCCCGCAAGCAACGACCGGAGGCCATGAGCGTGCCGGTCGATTACCTTGGCTTCACCATCCCCGACGTCTGGGTGGTGGGCTACGGCCTGGACTATGCCGACACCCATCGCACCCTGCCCTACATCGGCGTTCTCAAACCGGAGGTCTATCGCTAATCTTATGGATGCTGACCAGCACACCACGCTGCCAATCCCCAAGGTCTACGAGGTCTATCTGCAACTGGCCAACTATCCGATCCTGTCCGATCGCGTCCGCCGGCGCATGCGTGAGGAGATTTTCGCGCGCGGCTTCCTGGCGAGCGAGGTGTTCGAGCAGGAGGTGGAGGACAAGGCCAGGCAATCCCAGGAGCGCGAGGGACTCGACGATCCCTACAGGCAGGAGACTTCGGAGGTGTGGGAGCGCCGCAAGCGGCGGATTCGTGACCAGTTGACCGACTTCTACTTCGGCCACAACCTGCCGGCGCGCCTGCTGGGCGAGATGATCCAGGCGGAGATCGGCCGCGAGGGCGGGGATGAGCTGACCATGAGCTTCAACCCGGAGCTGGCGCCCTGGGACATGCTCTTTGCCAAGGGCCAACAATACGAGTCGCTGCCGCCGGCCGAGCGGGAGCCCTATCGCCACCACCTTGAGGAGATTCGCGCCGTGCTGATCAAAACCATGATCAGCGATCAACTGGCCTTCGTCGGCATCGCACGACGCTTCTTCAGCGTGGCTGACCTGGACGACATCCGCCGCCATCGCATCGGCCGGGGCAAGATCGGCGGCAAAGCTGCCGGCATGATGCTGGCCTGGAAGATCCTGCACAGCGCCCAGTCCGAGGCCATCAGCGGGCAGACCCAGCGGCTGCTGATCCCGGAGTCCTTCTTCGTCGGGGCGGATGTGTTCTATGAGTTCCTGGAGGTCAACGGCCTGCTGGACCACCTGAACCAGAAATACAAGCCGACGGAACAGATCATCGACGACTATCAGAACCTGCCCCAGCGCTTCGCGGAGGGGCGGTTCCCCCAGGGCATCGTCGCCGAGCTGACGGAGCTGCTGGCCAGGGTGGGCAAGGCGCCGCTGATCGTGCGCTCCTCCAGCCTGCTGGAGGACAACGTCAACACCTCCTTTGCCGGCAAATACGAGAGCATCTTCTGCCCCAACCAGGGCACGCCAGAGGAGAATCTGTCCGATCTGAAGTGGGCGATCTCCCAGGTCTACGCCAGCGTGCTCAACCCCGATGCGCTGCTCTACCGTCGCCAGATGGGCCTGATCGACTACGACGAACGCATGGCCATCATCATCCAGAAGGTGACCGGCCAGACCCACAAGCAGTGGTTTTTCCCGGCGCTGGCTGGGGTCGGCTTCAGCCGCAACCCCTTCCTGTGGACGCCGCGCCTGCGGCGAGAGGAGGGCTTTGTGCGCCTGGTGACCGGACTGGGCACACGGGCGGTCGATCGCGTGCCCGACGACTACCCGCGCATGATCGGCCTGAGCCATCCCACCCTGCGGCCCGACCAAAACCCGCGCCAGATCGCCCACTACAGCCAGCATTACATGGACGTGGTCGATCTGAAGACCAACGAACTGCGCACCGTCTCCGTGCGAGATGTGATCGATGGCAGCTTTCCCTGGCAGCGCCTGCTGGCCTCGCGCCTGAGCGATGGTGTGCTCCAGCCGATCCTCTCCACGGCCAGCCCGGCGACGGCCGACGAGCTGGTGCTGACGCTGGACGGCGTCATCGAACGCACCGATTTCGTGCCGCTGCTCAAAGGGGTGTTGACCTCGCTGGAGGCTGCCTACGGCTGCCCGGTGGACGTGGAGTTTTCTCTGGAGTTCCGCGGCGCCGCGCGCAAGCCGGAGATGGTTCTGCACCTGTTGCAGTGCCGGCCACAAAGCAGCAACGACCAGAGCGCGCACATCGAAGTCCCAGTGGATGTCCCGCGCCACGATATCCTCTTCACCGCCAGCGATCTGATCCCCAACGGCGTGGCAGAGCGCATTCGCTACATCCTCTATGTCGATCCCAGCCAGTACGCGCGGCTGGCGCCGCCGTCGGAAAAGCTGGAGGTCGCCCGCGCCCTCGGCCGGCTCAACCGCATCTTGAAGGACGAGGAGTTCATCTTGATCGGCCCCGGCCGCTGGGGCAGCTCCAACGTCGATCTGGGGGTCAAAGTCACCTACGCCGACGTGTTCAACAGCAAAATGCTGGTGGAGCTGGGCTACAAATCGGCCGGCGGCGGCATGCCCGAGGTCTCCTATGGCACCCACTTCTTCCAGGATCTGGTGGAAGCGCGCATCTTCCCTCTGGCCGTCTTCCCCGAGCAGGAGGGCGTCCTGTTCGATCGTCGTTTTCTGGCCGAGACGCCCAACCTGTTGACCAGCCTGCTGCCCGATGAGGCGGCGCTGGAGGGCGTGCTTAAGGTGATCGACGTGTCCGCGGTGCGCCACGGTCAACTGCTGGAGGTGGTCATGAGCAGCGAGCAAAACCGGGCGCTGGCCTGGTTCAGAACCTACAGCTAAACCAGACTGCGCAGAACTCACGCAAAACGCTGGTCGAGTAGGCCGCCGTATCGAGACCGCTGGTCGAGTAGGCCGCCGTATCGAGACCGCTGGTCGAGTAGGCCGCCGTATCGAGACGCTGGTCGAGTAGGCCGCCGTATCGAGACGCTGGTCGAG
>JACSRL010000484.1 GCA_014879765.1 Anaerolinea sp.
AGGTAGTCTACACGGCGCTGGCGCGCGCGCCGTTGGCCGTGGGGCGGGCACGGTCGGAGACCGGCCCGATCGGGTGAGGCCCCTGCCGGGGTGCTGCGCAAAGACTGGCCCGAGCAGAAAAGCCAAGCATGAGGGACGAACATTTCCGGTTACGAGTTACTCGTTACTCGTTACGGCCAAAGATCACCCTGGGGCAGTGACAGCAGTAGACCCGCCTGTGCGTTGTGTTGTCGCTTGTCGTTTGTGGTACAATAGCGCGCGGAGACGCCCATGGCCGCTGACAGCATCACCCTCATCCTCACCCACGAACACACCGATTTCGACGCGCTGGCGTCGATGTTGGGCGCGCACAAGCTTTTTCCTGAGGCGACGCCGGTGCTGCCGCGCACGCTGAACCGCAACCTGCGCGAGTTTCTGGCCCTGTATCGCAGCGCGCTGCCCTTTCGCCGCCAGGAGGAGCTGCCCCGCCGGCCGGTGGAGCGGGTGATCGTGGTCGATACCCAGAGCTTCATCACGGTGCGCGGGATGCGGCCCGACACCCCCGGCCTCTACATCGATCATCACGCCTGGCAAAACCCCGACGAGCCAGGCTGGCAGTACTGGGGCGACCAGGTGGGCGCCACTGCCACCCTGCTGGTGGAGCGGATCGCCGAACGCAACCTGCCCGTGACCCAGGTCGAGGCCACGCTGCTGCTGCTGGGCATCTACGAGGACACCGGCTCGCTGGTCTACGTCACCACCACGCCGCGCGACCTGCGCGCCAGCGCCTGGCTGCTGGAGCAGGGCGCAAACCTGCAAGTGCTGCGCCGCTTTCTCTATCATCCTCTGACCCCGGCCCAGACCGAGCTGTACAACCAACTGGCCGAGGCCAGCCAGGTCCATGACATTGCCGGCCATGCGGTGGTGATCGCCGCGGCCAACGCACCCGGCTTCAGCGACGAGATCAGCACCCTGGCACACACCCTGCGCGATGTCTACGAGCCTGATGGGCTATTCCTGCTGGTGGAGCTGGGCGACCGCATCCAACTGGTGGCGCGCAGCACCAGCGACGCCGTGGACGTGGGGCGCATCGCCAAGCAACTGGGCGGCGGCGGCCACGCGCGCGCCGCGGCCGCGCTGATCCGCCATCGCCGGCTGGAGGAGGTGCAGAGCCAACTGCTAGACCTGCTGCGGGAGACGGTTCTGCCCTCGACGACGGTGGCCCAGATCATGACCCACGGCAACCCGGTGGTGGTCTCCAGCGGCGCCACGGTGGAGGAGATGGCGCAGATCATCCAACGCTACGGCTTCGAGGGCTACCCGGTGGTGGAGAGCGGCGACGGCGAGCAGCGCGCTGGCCCGCGGCCCAGCCTGGGCAGCCAACTGCGCGGCATCATCAGCCGCCGCCAGGTGGACCGCGCCACCTATCACGGCCTGGCCAGCCACACCATCGACCGCTACATGCGCACCGGCCGCATCACCGTGACGCCGCACACCAGCATCGCCGACTTGCAGCGCCTGATGATCGAATCGGGCTGGGGACAGATCCCGGTGGTGGACCCGGCCAGCGATCAGATCATCGGCATCGTCACCCGCACTGACCTGATCAAGCTGTGGGGCAGCCCGGCCACCCATTCGCGGCGCGAGGACATCGGCCTGCGCATGGAGGCGGGCCTGCCGGCCGCGCTGTTGTCCACCCTGCGCCAGGCCGGCGAGGCGGCCGAGCGGCTGGGCTATCCCCTCTACGCGGTGGGCGGCTTTGTGCGCGATCTGTTGCAGGGCCGGGCCAATTTCGATGTGGACCTGGTGGTGGAGGGGGACGCCATCAAGCTGGCCCGCAAGCTGGCCCAGGCGCACGGCGGCCGCGTGCGCAGCCACAGGCGCTTTGGCACCGCCAAATGGATCCTGCCCGCCGATGGCGACGCCCCAGCTCCCGCTCTCCCTGTCACCCCCTCACCCCCTCACCCTCTCACCCTGTCCTCCGCCCGCGGCCTGCCCAGCTCACTGGACTTTGTCAGCGCGCGCACGGAATTCTATGCCGAGCCGACCGCGCTGCCCACGGTGGAGCGTGGCTCCATCAAGCTGGACCTGCACCGCCGCGATTTTACCATCAACACCCTGGCCATCGCCCTCACCCCCGGCCGGTGGGGGGAGCTGCTGGACTTCTACGGCGGCGAGCGCGATCTGCAACAGGGGCTGATCCGGGTGCTGCACACCCACAGCTTCGTCGATGACCCCACACGGATCCTGCGCGCGGCCCGTTTCGAGCAGCGTTTCGGCTTCCACATCGAGCAGCGCACGGCCGAGCTGATCAGCGACGCGGTGGCTCTGCTGGACCGGGTGACGCCGGCGCGCGTGCGCCACGAGCTGGAGCTGATCTTTGCCGAGGAGCGGCCGGAGCAGGCGCTGCGCCGCCTGGGAGAACTGGGCGTGCTGGCCCACATCCACCCCGGCTTGCACGTGGACGACTGGGTGGTGGAGCGCTTCCATCGCCTGCGCGCGGCCATGTCGGCGCATAGCGGCCCGCTGCCCTCCGACGTGGATCAGCTCTATTTTGCCGTTTGGACCTACCGCATGGACGCGCTGGCCTTTGCCCAGCTTGATCAGCGGCTGAACCTGATGCGCAGCACGCTTACCCTGCTGGAAAACCTGCATGAGTTGAAGCCGCACGTTCAACGGCTGGCCCAGCCTGACCTGCCGCCCAACGAGATCTGTCAGATTCTGCTGCCTGCCTCCCACAGCGTCCGTTTTCTGCTGCCCATCGTCACGGCGTCTGAGCAGGTGGCCACGCATATCCAACGCTACGATCAGACGCTGCGTTTCGTGCGCCCCTTCACCGATGGCCGCGATCTGAAGCGCATGGGGCTGGCGCCTGGCCCCATCTACCGCCAGGTGCTGGATGCGGCGCGCGGCGCCTGGCTGGATGGCCGCATCAGCAGCGAGGCTGAGGAGCGCGCGCTGGTGGCTGACCTGGTGGCGCAGGTGAGGGCGGCCAGGGATTGAAATCCCTGGCTGAAACCACGAAGCGCCCTCAGGCGCTGGGAGCGGCCAGGGATTGAAATCCCTGGCTGAAACCACGAAGCGCCCTCAGGCGCTGGGAGTGGCCAGGGATTGA
>JACSRL010000316.1 GCA_014879765.1 Anaerolinea sp.
CTTCGTCTGCGCAACGGCCTTTCATGGCGCCATGACCTTGGTCTGTGAGACAAAAACCCGGTTTCTAATACCAAGCCTGAGCCGTTACCTTGCAAGATAGAAACGGGTGTAACGTCCCAAACTTCGGACGGCAAAGCCGACCGGTTGAAGCTATACCAGGTTTTTGACGGCAAAGGGCTTCGCCCACAGGACTCGGCCGGTGCGGCACCGTCCGAAGTCTCGTCGGTAGGAACGACCCCGGGGCTGTCAGTTCTGCGAAGGGCTGACAGCCCTGCCCCCCACAGGAGAGGCCACGATGGAAGAAAACACCGATACAATCCAACGACGCGCCCCCATCGCCGCCACAGAGGCCAAGACCCAAGGCCCCCTCGACTGGCTGGCGACCAACCTCTTTCGCATCGCCATTTCACTCTTCGTCCCTGTTGTCACCCTGGCTGTGCTGTATGCAGGTTTCATATTTCTGCGCAACAGCCACGCCTCCAAAGGCGTTATCGCCGTCGTGGCCATCATCTGGGGCGTGGGCGGCGTGGCCCTGCTTTACCTGGTATCCAACTGGCTGGTGGAAAAGCTGGGGGACACCTGGCGGGCGCGCATCCAGCCCTTCGTCTTCGTCGGGCCGGCTGTGGCCATTCTTTTCTGGTACCTGGCCTTCCCCTCGCTGCGCACCTTTTACCTGAGCCTGTTCAACCGCAGCGGCACGGTCTTCGTGGGGCTGGACAACTACATCGCGGTCTTCACCAACCGCAACATGTTCGTCGCCTTCCGCAACAACATCCTGTTGTGGATCCCCTTTGGCGCCCTGTTCACCGTGGTCTTTGGCCTGATCGTGGCGGTGCTGGCCGACCGCAGCAAGTTCGACCGCCTGGCCAAGGCCTTTATCTTCATGCCCATGGCCATCTCCATGGTGGGCGCGGGCGTGATCTGGAACATGATCTATGCCGTCAACCCGGACATCGGCCTGCTCAACGCGGTCTACACCGGCCTGACCGGCAACGCGCCCATCGCCTGGAAGGCGTCGGCCGAGCTGGCGCCCTGGAACAACCTCTTCCTGATCGTCGTGATGATCTGGCTGCAGACCGGCTTCGCCATGACCCTCTTCTCGGCCGCGATCAAGGGCATCCCGGGCGACCTGCTGGAGGCGGCGCGGGTGGACGGCGCCACCGAGCTTCAGGTCTTCTTCAAGATCATGCTGCCCTCCATCAGCGGCACCATCATCACCGTTACCACCACCGTCATCATCTTCACCCTGAAGATCTTCGACGTGGTGCAGGTGATGACCGGCGGCCAGTTCAGCACCCAGGTGATCGCCACCCAGTTCTACCGCGAATACTTCACCAACCAAAACTCCGGCTTCGGCTCGGCCATCGCTATCGTCCTGTTGATCTCGGTCGTGCCGGTGATGATCTATAACCTGAAGCAGTTCAACGAACGGGAGGCCTTTTGATGACAGCCCAAACTGCAACCCGCAAGAAGCGTCGCATCGGCTGGGGCCAGATCTTCGTCAACACGGCGTTGATCCTCCTGGTGCTGGCCTGGACCATTCCCACCATCGGCCTCCTGATCTCCTCCTTCCGCACCCGCTTCGACATCCAAACCTCCGGCTGGTGGACCGTCTTCCCCCACCGGGAGTGGACCACGGTGCAGGAATTCCAGCCCGGCCCTGAGGTGGACCGCGATGGAATCATGACCTTTGAGGGCGCTTCTGGGACCTTCGAGGCATTGCGTGTGGGCGTGACCAGCCCGGACGGCAACACGCGCGTCATCTGGATCGGCAACAAACGCATCGGCCGGGTGGTGGTTCAGGAGCAGCAGTGGACGCGCGGCAACCATGATTTCACCACGCAGAACTATCAGGAGGTGCTGGGCGGTCGCAGCTACACCGTGCAACAGCCCGATGGCAGCACGACCACGGTTCAGGGCACCAACTTCGTCGGCGCCTTTCTGAACAGCCTGATCGTCACCGTGCCGGCCACGGTGATCCCCATCCTGATCGCGGCCTTTGCCGCCTACGGCTTTGCCTGGATGAAGTTCCCCGGCCGCAAGCTGCTCTTCGTGGTGGTGGTGGCGCTGCTGGTGGTGCCCTTGCAGATCGCGCTGGTGCCGATCCTCAAGGACTACGTCACCCTCAACCTGAACGGCACCTTCCTGGGGGTCTGGCTGGCGCACACCGGCTTTGGCCTGCCGCTGGCTACCTACCTGCTGTTCAACTACATCAGCACCATCCCGCGCGATATCCTGGAGTCGGCCTTCATCGACGGCGCGTCGCATTTCACCATCTTCACCCGGCTGATCCTGCCGCTGTCGGTGCCGGCGCTGGCCTCCTTCGCCATCTTCCAGTTCCTCTGGGTCTGGAACGACTACCTGATCGCCCTGATCTTCATCGGCTCCAAGCCCGATGTCCAGGTGCTGACGCAGCGCATCGCCGAGATGGTCGGCTCGCGCGGCAACGACTGGCATCTGCTGACGGCCGGCGCGTTCGTGTCGATGATCCTGCCGCTGATCGTCTTCTTCAGCCTGCAGCGCTTCTTCGTGCGCGGCCTGATGGCCGGCTCGGTCAAGGGATAATCACCCAACTGCCTGCTCGGGCCGGTCTTTGCGCAGCACCCCGGAGTGGGCCTGACCGAGCCCGCTACCGTCTAACCACTCAACATCTATGCCCAACACCACCTGGCAACAGCAACAGACAACCCGTTCCCTGGAACGCCTCCTGCCCCGCCTGGACGCGCGTTTTGCTGCCCAGACAGACCCGGCTGACTGGGCAGCTTTTCGCGCGCGCCTGAAGCAGCACTTCCCGACCCTCTTCCCCTTGCTGCTTCACCTGTACGGCAGCCATTACGACTTCTTCTTCCACCTGGAGGAAATCCTGGCCAGCGCGGCTGAGGCCTGGCTGGCGCGGCCGGCCCGTCTCAAGGCGCTGGACGCGCAGCGCGAGGCCAACCCCGGCTGGTTCCAGGCGCAGCAGATGCTGGGCGGTGTCTGTTATGTCGATCTCTTCGCCGGCAACCTGGAGGGCGTGCGCGCCAAAATTCCTTATTTCCAGGAGCTGGGGCTGACCTATCTGCACCTGATGCCCCTTTTTGCCTCGCCTGACGGCGACAACGACGGCGGCTACGCGGTCAGCAGCTACCGCGCGGTCAACCCGGCGCTGGGCAGCATGGAGCAACTGGCCGGGCTGGCCGAGGAGCTGCACGCGGCCGGCATCAGCCTGGTGGTGGACTTCGTCTTCAACCACACCTCCAACGAGCACATCTGGGCCCAGCGCGCGCTGGCCGGCGATGCCGAATACCAGGAAAGCTACCTGATGTTCCCCGACCGCGCCATGCCCGACGCCTACGAGGCCACGCTGCGCGAGATCTTCCCCGACGTGCGGCCGGGCAACTTCACCTATCGGCCGGAGATCGACCGCTGGGTGTGGACCACCTTCTACTCCTTCCAGTGGGACCTGAACTACGCCAATCCGGTGGTCTTCCGCCGCATGGGGGAGGAGATGCTCTTTCTGGCCAACCAGGGGGTGGAGGTGCTGCGGCTGGACGCGGTGGCCTTCATCTGGAAGCAACTGGGCACGGCCTGCGAGAACCTGCCCGAAGCGCACATGATCATCCAGGCCTACAACGCGCTGGCGCGCATCGCCGCGCCCGCGCTGCTCTTCAAGTCGGAGGCCATCGTCCACCCCGACGAGGTGGCGAAGTACATCTCGCCGCAGGAGTGCCAGCTCTCCTACAACCCGCTGCTGATGGCGCTGCTGTGGGAGAGCCTGGCCACGCGCGAGGTCAAGCTGCTGCACGCCTCGCTGCGCGACCGCTTCCGCATGGACCCTGACTGCGCCTGGGTGAACTATGTGCGCTGCCACGACGACATCGGCTGGACCTTCGACGACGCCGACGCGGCGCGGGTGGGCATCGACGGCTATCATCACCGCCGCTTCCTCAACGCCTTCTACACCGGCCGCTTCGCCGGCAGCTTCGCCCGCGGCCTGCCCTTTCAGGAGAACCCCAAGACCGGCGACGCGCGCATCTCCGGCACCGCGGCTTCGCTGGCCGGGCTGGAGCAGGGGTTGCATGGGCCGAATCCGCTGGAGATCGACCATGCCGTGCAGCGCATCCTGCTGATCCACAGCGTCATCCTCTCCATGGGCGGCATCCCGCTGCTCTACCTGGGCGACGAGACGGCCATGCTCAACGACTATGGCTACGCCAGCGACCCGGCCAAGGCGGGCGACAGCCGCTGGGTACACCGCCCCTTCGCCGACTGGCAGCGCATGGAGCAGCGCCACGATCCGCACGCCGTCGCCGGCCGCGTCTACCAGGGGCTGCGGCGACTGATCGCGCTGCGCCAGGAACACGCGGCCTTTGCCGGCCACGACACGGCGGTCATCGACACGGGCAACCCGCACGTCTTCGGCTATGTGCGTCAACAGGGCGGCCAACGGGTGCTGGCGCTGGCCAACTTCTCCGAGCATCCGCAGGCCGTGGCGGCCAGCTTGCTGCGCATCCACGGCCTGGGCTACCACTTCCTGGACCTGGTCAGCGGCCGCACCATCGCGCTGGACCGCGATCTGCACCTGGAACCGTATCAGTTTGTTTGGCTGGAGGGGGTGACAGGGTGACAGGGTGACAAGGTGACAGGGTGACAGGGTGACAGGGTGACAAGGTGACAAGGTGAGGGGGTGACAGAGGGTCAACCTGCCACTTGCCACCTGCCATCTGCAACTTGCCACCTGCCACCTGCAACTTGCCACCTGCGACTTGCCACTTGCAACTTGCCACCTGCCGCCCCGGCGTGGTATAATTTGCGCCAGTCCAAAATCGGAGGCATCTCTACGTGTCGACAGTCTTTTTCATCGTTCAGATCATCCTGAGCATTCTGCTGATTGCTCTGGTCTCTATGCAGTCCAAGAACCTGGGTACCAGCGCCATGTTTGGCGGGTCTGACAGCTTTCAGACCAGCCGCCGCGGCTTCGAGCGCACGCTGTTCAACCTGACCGTGGCCGTGAGCGTTCTCTTCTTCCTGGTCGCCGTTGCTTCGGCCATGCTCTTCTAGGCAACCGTCCAAACTCAAGTTGACGCTCTGGCCGGTCTCCGACCGAGCCGATGCTCTGGCCGGTCTCCGACCGAGCCGACGCTCTGGCCGGTCTCCGACCGAGCCGACGCTCTGGCCGGTCTCCGACCGAGCCATCCCAGTTGTTTTTTGGGCCGAGATTCAAGTAGGTGGTCGCCGCGTGTGCACGCCGTGCAACGCGGCGCCTTCGTTTCAGGACCTGGCCTGTGGGACGAACTATCCGTTGGCAGACATTGCTGGCGCTGCTGGGCATCACCCTGTTGGCCGCCATTCTGGCCTCCACCGCGCGTCAGTTCACCGAGCTGACCGTGGCCGCCAAGGGTGGAGTCTATAGCGAGGCGGTGGTCGGCGCGCCGCGCGCGCTCAATCCACTGCTGAGCTTCGGCAGCGACCTGGACAGCGACCTGACCGGCCTGATCTTCCAGGGGCTGGTGGCGCTGAACGAACGGGGCGAGCCGGTTCCCGCGCTGGCCGAAAGCTGGGAGATCAGCCCGGACGAGAAGGACCTCACCTTCCGGCTGCGGCGCGACGTGCGCTGGCACGACGGCGCGCCCTTCAGCGCGGCCGACGTGATCTTCACCGTGGGGGTGCTGCAATCGGACGCCTTCGCCCAGTCGGGCCAGCCGGCGTCGGCCTATCTGGCGCAGCTTTGGCGCAACGTGTCGGTGGAGCAGCTCGACCCCTACACCGTGCGCTTTCGCCTGCAACAGCCGCTGGCCTCCTTCCTGGCCGAAAACACCATCGGCATCCTCCCCTCGCACCTGTGGAACCGCGTGCCCGTGACCGAGCTGGCGCAATCGCCGCTCAATTTGCAGCCCGTGGGCACGGGCCCCTGGCGGCTGGCCAGCCTCAGCGCCCAGGCGGCCCGCCTGGAGCCGAATCCCTACACCACCGGCCCGGCCCCCTTCCTGGAGGCGCTGGAGTTCCGCTTTTTCCCCGACTATGCCAGCGCCTTCGCCGCGTTTCAGGCCGGCGAGGTGAGCGGCGTCAGCCGCCTTACGCCGCAGGAGATGCCCGCGGCCCAGGCCAGCGACGAGATGGAGGTGCTGACCGCGCCGCTGGCTGGCGCAACCTTCATCTATTTCAACCTGACCAACCCGGAAACCCCCTTCCTGGCCGATGTCAACGTGCGCCGGGCGCTGAACCTGGCACTGGATCCGTCCAAGCTGATCGACGGCGTGCTCAACGGCCAGGGTATCCCGGCCGATGGCCCCTTCGTGCCGGGCGGCTGGGCCCACGCGCCGGCAGAGCGCGTCGCGGCCGACCCTGCCCGCGCGGCCGAGCTGCTGACGGAGGCAGGCTGGACCGACACCGACCGCGACGGCGTGCGCGATCGCGAGGGAGTCGACCTGGCATTCGAGTTGCTGGGCGACAACGAGGCGCTGCTGCAAGAGTTGGCTGAACAATGGCGCCAGATCGGCGTGCAGGCCGAGCCGCAGGTGGTCAGCCTGGCCAGCCTGGCCAGTGACTACCTCAGCCCGCGTACCTTCCAGGCGGCCGTGGCCCATTGGCAGCTCAGCGGCGATCCCGACCCCTACCCGCTGTGGCATTCGACGCAGATCGACAACGGCCAGAACTACACCGGCTGGAGCAACGAGGCGGCCGATCTGCTGATGGAGCAGGGGCGCTCGGTCAACGATCCGGGCCGGCGCATCCAGCTCTACAGCGAATTTCAGCGCATCTTCCGCGAGGAACTGCCGGCCTTGCCGCTGTACTACGACGTCTACGCCTATGGGATGAACCAGGAGGTCAAGGATGTGGAGATCAGCCGGCTGAACTGGCCCTGGGAGCGTTTCCGCAGCGCGGCGCAGTGGTACATCGCCACGCAGCGGGTGACGGTGGAGGAATAAGTACCTGTCAAAGATAACGTCGCGGGCTGGCTCGGTCGGAGACCGGCCAGAGCACCAAGTTAATTTTGGACAGTTACTAAGCGCCGCAGCGTGGCTCATTGCGCCCGCCTCCTGATTTTGACAAAGCCAGGGGAAAATGGTAAACTTGCCTTCGTAACGAGCCGAAGTGGCGGAATTGGCAGACGCGCTACGTTCAGGGCGTAGTGGGCATTAGCCCGTGTGGGTTCAAGTCCCTCCTTCGGCACCAGATGATGACAAGTCCCGGATGGCAACATCTGGGACTTGTTGTCAGAGCCGCCGACACCTCGATGGAGCAGGTCGTGAGCAGAAAACCAGCCCACCTCCCCATCAGCCTGAGACAAGTGGCGTTGATCGCCGGCATTGCCGCGGTGGCGCTCTTTCTCTTCGGCTACACCAGTCGCCTGATCGCCAGCAGCGAGCTGCGGGCCGAGGAGGCGCTGTGGCAGCAAGAGGTGGCGCTGGCTGAGCAGCGGCTACAAGAAAGCCAGGACCGGCTGGCCTACGTCCAGTCCAACCAGTACGTCATCGACCAGGCGCACAGCCAGTTGGGCTGGGCCTTCCCCAGCGAGGTGGCGGTCTGGGTGTTGGGCGAAGAAGCGTTCAGCGCCGGCGTCGCCCCGGAGGGCGGCGGCGAGCCAGCGTCCAACTGGCAGCAATGGCAGCAGCGACTTTTCGGTGTGCAGACAGAGAGCCGATAGTTTTTGACAGATGACGCGGAGTCGTGTATACTGTCAAACAGTAATGCGGGGTGGAGCAGAGGCAGCTCGTCGGGCTCAAACTGGACAGTTAACAAATGAACACGAAGCTCAAAGGTGACATTGCAGAGCAAGCAGCCAGCCTTCAAGCATTGAAGCGTGGTTGGGGAGTGCTCAGACCCATCGGAGACAGATTGCCATACGATCTGGTTTTCGATGTCAACGGCGCTCTCGTCAAAGTCCAGATCAAGGCGGCCTGGTACTACGAAAAAGTAGGAAACTACGTCGTAGACAACCGCCGGACCAAGACCAACAGGCGAACCATGATTCGAGAGGCCTATCAGCCGAACGATTTCGAATTTGCCCTGGTCTACCTGGAGGATCAAGACCTGTTCTACGTGTTTCCGGTGGATGTGTTTATCGGCTACCGCAGTGAAATTCACATGGTGGAAGCCGACAGGCGTCAACGAAAACCGCAGTCCGCCCCCTATCGTGACGCTTGGGAGTTGATCGTCCAATGGGCTGCACGTGAGGAAACTTGCGTGTGATCACCTGTCAAAGTCGGGGAAACCGCTGGCGGGGCAACCCCGAGCCAAGCTCCGGCAAACAAGCTGGAGAAGGTGTAGAGACTTAACGGCAGGCACCCTAACGGATAAAGCCGAGGGTGAAGAGAAAGTCCAGACCACAAATCGGTTTGACCGAGCAGCGAAAGCTGTAGTGGTATGCATAACCCGAAGGCCGCAGGTTCGAGTCCTGCCCCCGCTACTCCACAAGATGGCTGACAGGTCTCCTGTCAGCCATCTCATATCAGGCGACGTAGCTCAGGCGGCCAGAGCGAGGGCTTCATAATCCCTAGGTCGGTGGTTCAAGTCCACCCGTCGCCACAAGGATACAATATGTAGTGTTTTGAGGTCATGGCACACACTGCATGTAGTGGCTCCCGTTGAACGACGGGAGTCTTTCTTTTGCCCACCCACCAAGGGACAAGTGCTACCATGACCGACCTCAGAACCCTCTTTGACGGCTTCACAATCCACCTTCAGGCAGCCGGGCGCCGTCCCACGACCATCACCTGGTACGACAAGCACATGCGGCGCTTCTTCGCCTGGCTCGACCAGGAAGAGATCCCTGCCTCGCCGGACCAGATCACAGCTCTCCGTATTCGCAAGTTCATCGCGCACCAGCAGAACGACGTACAGGCCTGGGAGAGCAATTCCCACGTACCCACGCAAGAGCGAGGCCTTTCGTCCACCTACATCAGCAGTTCGGTGCGAGCCTTGCGCGCCTGGTTCAACTGGATGCAGCAGGAGGAGTACATCCGGGACAACCCGATGGACAAGGTCAAGACTCCCAAAGAACAGCAACGCCTGATCGAACCGCTGGAGCTTGACGAGATCAAGCGCCTGCTCAAGGCCATCCAGGGCACATCGGCCAACGCCCTGCGCAACCGGGCGATTGTTCTGACCCTGCTGGACTGCGGGCTGCGAGTGAGCGAGCTATGCGCGCTGGACGTCGACGACGTGGACCTAACCGGCGGCTGGGTGCGGGTGAGGGAAGGCAAGGGCTGGAAGGAGCGCAAGGTGCCCATCGGCGGTGCGGTGCGCCGCGCGCTGTGGCAGTACAGCAAGATGCGGCCGCAGCCAATGGGCGGCAACAAGCGCTTCTTCCTGACCGAGGATGGCTGGCAACTGCCCACAGAGCGCGTGCGCAAGATGCTGATCCATTATGGCCACAAGGCGGAAGTCGAGAACGTGCATCCGCATCGCTTTCGTCACTCATTTGCCTTGCACTTCCTGCGCAACGGCGGCGACGCGCTCACCCTGCGCATGTTGCTGGGCCATACCACTCTGCAGATGGTCAGCCGCTACGTGCAACTGGCGGCCATCGACCTGAAGGCCGTCCACGCCAAAGCCAGCCCCGCCGATCATCTGCGACTCTAGCAGTGCAGTTGACGAACTCAGTCGAAGGCGCCTGAGGAAGGCCAGGGCTGCATCTTCCTCAGGCGCTCTATCCCATCGCATGATCGCCAGCTTCAGTGAGCCAAGGCCTGCTGCATATTGGCCAGCGGGCTGTGCTTGGCGTGCTTGGCCCGCAGCTCGTCGTTGAGAAAGATGGCGTATGAGCGGTGCGTGACCACCACGTCCGCGTGCCCCATGATGTCAGCCAGCGACCCCAGATCGCCGCCGTTTTGCAGGTACTCGCGCGCAAAGGCGTGCCGCCAGGCGTGGGGATTGATGGCACCGGTGACGCCCACCTTGGCCTTCATGCGGCGGAAGACCTCACGTACACCCTGAGTGCTGAGATGCTCACCGCCGCCGCTGCCGAGATTGGTCCACAGGTAGGCATTGGAATCGCCGGGTCGAGCGGCCAGCCAGGCTTGCAGCGCCTCGATGGTCACAGGCGTAACGAAGGCGAAACGTCCCTTGTTGCCCTTCTCGTGCAGGTAGACCTTGCCGGCCACCAGGTCAAGGTCGGACAGACGCATCCCCACCAGCCCGCCCACCCGGCAGGCGGTATCGGCCAACACCAGCAGCATGGCCCGGTTGCGCACTGAGATCGGATCATCCCCCTCGGACGCGTCCAAGAGCTTGAACAGGTCATCCATCGAGGCCGCCTTGGGCTCGCCGCGCTTGAGGCGCGGTTGCTTGAGCCGCGCCGCAGGGCTCTCCGCGATCACACCCTCTTCGACCAAGAAGCCAAAGAGCCGCCTGGTGGCGCGAACAATGCCAGCAATCGTCGCCTCGGACAAACCGCCAGCCCTCTGACGTTTGCTGGGGTGATCATCCCAGCGCGTCTTTCGGGCACGCAGGTGAGTGACGAAGCGCCGTAGATCGGACAGCGTCACCTGCTCTACCGGCATGTCCTCCAGATAGGCGACCAGCGGCTTGAGCTTGCGCTCGTAGAAGTACACCGTCTGATCGCTATGCCCGGCTGCCCGTGTCGCAATCAGGAGTTCATCGACCGCTTCGGATAGTTTCATCAGAACAATTCTCTCGATGGGTGACCAGTGCGCATCCTAAGGGTGTGGGCCAATTTCCTGCCAATGGTGACGCGCTACACCAGTGGATCATCGCGCACCAGGCTGGCAGCCAGCAATACCGGCAACGCGGCCTGCTCGACCGCACGCACCAGGTCTGGCTTGCCCAGCGCCTGCGCCGCTGCGGCGCTACGTTGGGAAGGTTCAGACACGCCCAGCAGGTTGGAACACCTGCGCCAAGCGCACGTTCGTCTCTTTGTGAAAACAGAACATGCGTGCTAAACTGCTGGCCTCAGTATAGCGCATTCGCGATCAAAAATCAACGGCTTCAAATCTATTTCAGTTCTACATGTTACAGTAGCGCGACATTTTGGTGGTACCAATTTTCGGCCGACTCGACCATGGAACCCCTCAGCCCGCAGCCTTGGGACGGCGCCTCCCAGTCCCCGGAACGCTTCCTCCGGTCTCTGTTTGACCGGATCTCCTATCTGCTTGTTCCGCCCCAGGTGAAGGTGGCGCCCTATGAGGATGCCGATGGCGTCAAGGCCAAGGCGCTGCGCTTTCCCTTGCCGGCCGGCCTGGCGACGCCGGTGCCCATGGCCCGGCTGCGAGAGATAGCTATGCTGCGTCAGGACGTGTTGCACGCCATCGGCTGGCGCCAGACAGAGGAAACGGATGACTTGCTTCCTGACTTCCTGCGGCTGGCCAGCGGCACACCGAGGGAAGTGGCTGACTTCGCATCCCGCTGGGGGCCGCTGTGGCTGTGCGCGGCGCACACCAACTGCGCCCTGGCAGGCGATGGGCTGGGCGCGGCTTGTGTCTGGTCGCCGCTGGAGCCCATCGCTGCCTGGAGGCGGGAAGCGCAGGCGGCCGATGCGGTTTTGGAGATAGGATCCCGGTTGAACGTCGAGGCTGTGCCTTACGAAGTCTGGCAGAGACTGGACATGGATCGGGAGCAGTTCGAGCGGATGAAGCTGGAGGGAGACCGCCGCCAACAAGCCCACCTGCTGGCAGGGCTAGTCCAGGCCAGGCTGGATGGCCCTTGGCGGCCGCGGGTCTGTCTCAGCAGTTCGATCGGCAACGACGCGGGCGACGCGGTCAGCACCATGCTGGTTCTGGACACTGGCCTGGGCTTTCGCAGCGCCGTGTGGCACCAGATCGCGCAACTGCTGTGCCGGCTGGACGAGGTGTACATCTGCGACGGCTGCAGCCGGCCCTACCAGCGCGGCATCAGGAAGCCGCGGCCGGATCAGGACAACTTCTGTTCCGACTGTCGCAAGGATGGCAAAGCAGCCAAGCGGCTGTGGGCAGTACGAAACCGGGAGAAGATGAAGGAGAAGGCGCTGATCTATCAGGAGGAACTGTGTGATACTGCATGAGGGCTTAGGTGAACGGCTAGACGCTGGATCAGGCCGGGCCAAGCGGTTGATGGGGCCGGGCTGCGGCGTACCGGGGTGTAGCTGGCCAGGCGCGGAACCGGGTTCCGGTTGGTGATTGCCATCCTGGCTGGCGGCGTCAAGCCGGTAGTGGAATAGTTCTTATCAATCGCTGCCAGCGGACCGTCAGAGAGCCGCACCCAGACCAAGCCAACTTCCGCGCCTGCTGCCGCAAGTTCACTCTCGCAAGGTGTGTTGCCCAACAGGATGCACTACGACCGGCCTGGATGCAATTGCACGGAATCGCGAAAGACTCAGCGCCAAATATGATCTAGGTCATTTGCGGATTGACCGTTGTCCTGTACAATAGGACGCAGCAGGGGCGCGGCTTGCTGAGCCGCCTGCACCGCTTCCACCTTCCTCTGCACAGCGACGCCCGTCGACGCCGATTGGGAACCTTCCCAGCGGGCCAGGGCCACAGCCAGGAGAACCGCATGGACGCATTTGCGCTGCGTAACCGGCTCGTCTCCGATTACAGCTCCTACATCAAGAGCTTCATCACTATCCGCGACCCGCGCATCCGGGAGCGCGTCGAAGGCGAGCTGCGCAACGGCCTGCTGTGGCCTGACCCCCTGCTGCAACTTAACCCCAGCTTCGAGCCTGGCCCCTGGATCGACGACCTGACCGCCGATGGGCGGCTACACCCCGAGTGCAGCAGCATCTTCCGCATCAAGCCCGAGGGGAAGCCCAGCAAGCCCCTGCGCCTGCACCGGCACCAGGCCGAGGCCATCGCCGCGGCATCCTCCGGCGACAGCTACGTGTTGACCACCGGCACCGGTTCGGGCAAGAGCCTCGCCTACATCATCCCCATCGTCGACTACGTCTTGCGCCAGGGCAGCGGCAAGGGCATCCGCGCCATCGTCGTCTATCCCATGAACGCGCTGGCCAACAGCCAGGCCAACGAGCTGGAGAAGTTCCTCTGCCGCGGCTATCCTGACGGCCAGCCGCCGGTGACATTCCGCCGCTACACCGGCCAGGAGAACGACGACGAGCGCAGAGACATCATCCTCAACCCGCCCGACATCCTGCTGACCAACTACGTCATGCTGGAGTTACTGCTGACCCGACCCCACGAGAGAAAAATCGTCCAGGCGGCGCGCGAGCGCCTGCAGTTCTTCGTGCTGGACGAGCTGCACACCTACCGGGGCCGGCAGGGTGCGGACGTGGCGCTGTTGGCGCGGCGGGTGCGGGAGGTCTCAGCGCGGCCGTACCTGCAATGCGTGGGCACATCGGCTACCCTGGCAGGCAGCGGCAGCTTTGCCGACCAGCAGCGCCAGATCGCCGACGTCGCCAGCCGGCTGTTCGGCGCGCCGGTCAAGCCGGAGCGCATCATCGGCGAGACCCTGCGGCGCGTCACGGCCGAGACCGACCTGGACGACCCCGATCGCCTGGCTGAACTGCGGGCTGCGGTGGCGGGACGGCAGGCGAAGCCCCAACACGACTTCGACGGCTTCAGGGGCGATCCGCTGGCCGCCTGGATCGAGACAACGTTTGGTCTGTCCACAGAGCAGGAAATTGGGAACCATCCCGGACCCTGGCTCGCCGGCTCCAAGGATAGGCGAGGGACGGGTCGCCTAACGCGCGCCAAGCCGATCAGTATCTCTGGGCCGGACGGAGCAGCCCGCAGGCTGGCAGACCTGATCGACCTGCCCGAGGATCGCTGCCGGCAGGCCATCGAGCACACCCTGCTGGCCGGCTACGATGTGCCCCACCCTGAGACCGACTTCCCCGTATTTGCCTTTCGCCTGCACCAGTTCATCAGCCGCGGCGACACGGTGTACGCCTCGCTGGAAGAGCCGGACGTGCGCCACGTGACCACCAAGGCGCAGCAGTTCGTGCCCGGCGATCGCGGCCGCGTGTTGCTGCCGGTAGCCTTTTGCCGCGAGTGTGGCCAGGAATACTACACCGTCTTCCGCCAGACCGACCCTAAGACCGGCATAGACCAGTACCTTCCCCGCTCCCTGAACGACCAAGCCGGGACAAAAGACCGACCAGCCGGCTTCCTGTACGCCAGCCAGGAGTACCCCTGGCCGGAAGACGCCAGCCCCCTAGAAATCATCGAGCGGCTGCCAGAGGACTGGCTGGAAGACACCGGGTCTGGGCTGAAGGTGAAGAAGGCGAGCAAACCAAGGCTGCCAGAAGCGGTGAACATTGACGCCAGCGGCCAGAAGAGCGCCGATGGCAATCTATATCACTTCATCAAGACACCCTTCCCCTTCTGCCTGGCCTGCGGCGTCGCCTATTCCGGGCGCCAGAAGTCGGACTACGGCAAGCTGGCTGTGCTCTCGTCGGAGGGGCGCAGCACGGCCACCACCATCCTCAGCCTGGCTGCGTTGCAGTCACTGCGCCAGGACGGCGCGTTACAGCCCGAGGCGCGCAAGCTGCTCAGCTTTACCGACAATCGCCAGGACGCCTCGTTACAGGCCGGCCATTTCAACGACTTCGTCGAGGTCGGCATGTTGCGCACCGCGCTGCACCGGGCGGTGCAGGCGGCCGGCCCCGCCGGGATCAGCCACGAGGTGCTGCCGCTGCGGGTGTACGAGGCGCTCCAGCTGCCCTTCGATCTGTATGCGGTCGATCCCACGGTCAAGTTCCAGCAGAAAGCCGAGACCGAGCGCGCGCTGCGCGAGGTGCTGGCCTACCGCATTTACCAGGACTTGCGCCGCGGCTGGCGGGTGACCTCGCCCAACCTGGAGCAGTGCGGCTTGCTCAGGATCGACTACGCCTCGCTGGGGGAGCTGTGCGAGGCCCAGGAGGAGTGGGCAGCCTGCCATCCCGCCCTGGCCGACGCGACACCCGCCACCCGCGCCATGGTCGCCCGAACCCTGCTGGACTACCTGCGCCGCGAGCTGGCCATCAAGGTTGACTACCTGAGCCCGGTTTACCAGGAGAGCCTGCGCCAGCTCAGCAGCCAGCGGCTGCGCGAGCCGTGGGCCATCGACGAGGGGGAGCAGTTGCTGCGCAGCTTCATCGCCTTCCCGCGCGCCCGGCGGCGTGGGACTGACGACAGCTACGAGACCCGTGAACACGTCTACGTCTCGGGCCGCGGCGGCTTTGGCCTCTACCTGCGCCGGCCCAACACCTTGCCCGACTACCACGCCAGGCTGAGCGTCGAGGAGACGGAGATGGTGATCGTTCAGCTTTTTGCGCTGTTGCAGGTTGCCGGACTGGTGCAGCCAGTGCAGGATCCGGAGGGTCCCGACGACGTGCCGGGCTACATGATCCCGGCCTCGGCCCTGGTCTGGCAGGCAGGCGACGGCACGGAGCCGCTGCGCGATGTAATCCGGGTGCCGCGCGCTTCGACGTTGGGCGGCCGCGTCAACCCCTACTTCGCCGATTTCTATCGCCAGCCCACCCAGCGTCTGGAGGGGCTGCGGGCTAAGGAGCACACGGCGCAGGTGCAGAACGACCAGCGCCAGCAGCGCGAGGACCAGTTCCGCAAGGCCGAGCTGCCCCTGCTCTACTGCTCGCCCACCATGGAGCTGGGGGTGGACATCGCCCAGCTCAACGCGCTGAACATGCGCAACGTGCCGCCCACGCCAGCCAACTACGCCCAACGCAGCGGACGCGCGGGCCGCAGCGGCCAGCCGGCGCTGGTCTTCACCTATTGCACCACCGGCAGCCCCCACGACCAGTATTTCTTCCAGCGGCCGCAGCAGATGGTGGCCGGCGCGGTGACGCCGCCGCGCCTGGACCTGGCCAACGAAGACCTGGTGCGCGCCCACGTCCACGCGGTCTGGCTGGCCGAGACCGGCCAATCGCTGGGCTCGTCGCTCAAGGAGATCCTGGACCTGGAGGGCGAGGCGCCGACCCTGGCGATCCAGCCCTCGGTGCAGGCATCTATCAGCTCGGTCAACGCCAAAGCCCAGACCAAGGCGCGGCTGCAAGGGATCCTGGCCACGGTGCAGCCGGAGCTGGCGCGCGCCGGCTGGTATGGGCCGGACTGGCTGGAGCGCACCCTGGAACAGGTGGAGGAGGCCTTCGACCGGGCCTGCGACCGCTGGCGTGACCTGTACCGCTCGGCGCTCAAGCAGCGGGAGGTGCAGAACAAGATCATCGGCGATGCCTCGCGTAGCCAGCGCGACAAGGAGCAGGCCAAGCGCCTGCGCGCCGAGGCCGAGGCGCAGATGGAGCTGCTGACC
>JACSRL010000721.1 GCA_014879765.1 Anaerolinea sp.
TTCATGGCGCCATGACCTTGGTCTGCAAGACAAAAACCCGGTTTCTAATGCCGAGCCTGAGCAGTTACCCCCATTCTAACACGTCTGCCTAACGGCATCAAGCAGGCGCGCGCCGGCGCTGCTGCCAGATCCATCCCCGGCTGGGGGCAAAAAGCGCGGCTAGCAGGAAGAGCGCGGTACACACCAGCACGATGGCCGGCCCCGAGGCGATGCCCGCGTAGTAGGAGAGGTAGAGTCCCATCACCCCCGAGGCCGCGCCGATGACGGCCGCCAGCGCCATCATGGCGGGCAGGCGGCGGGTCAGCAGATAGGCCGTGGCGGCCGGTGTGATCAGCATGGCCAGCATCAGCGCCACCCCCACCGTCTGCAAGGAGACCACGATCGCCACCGCGATCAGCACCAGCAGCAGGTAGCTCAGCGCGTTGCTGGGCAGGCGCAGCGTCGCGGCCAGCACCGGATCGAAGGAGATCACCAGGAATTCCTTGTAGAAGGCGACGATCAGGACGATCACCAGCAGCCCGAAGGCGGCGGTCAAGGCCAGGTCGCCGGCGGAGACCCCCAGCACGTCGCCGAAGAGGAAATGCACCAGGTCGATGCTGTAGCTCTGCATGGTGGAGATCAGCGCGATGCCCAGGGCAAACATGCCCACGAAGACGATGCCGATGGCCGTGTCCTGCTTGACCTGCGCCCCTTTGCTGACCGCGCCGATGCCCAGGGCGGTGAGCACGGCCGTCAACAGCGCCCACCAGAAGAGCGAGGTGCGCGCGCCGCCGCTCACCAGATAGCCGACCGCCACGCCGGGCAGGATGGCATGCGCCAGGGCGTCGCCGAAAAAGGCCATGCCGCGCAGCACAATGTAGGTGCCGACCAGCGCGCAGACAACGCCGACCATGATTGCAGCCACCATCCCGCGCTGCATGAAGGCATAGGTGAGAGGTTCAAGGAGAAATTGAAGCATTGTGTTCATGGAGTAGCAGGGCCCAGGAGGCGGTCGCGCTCAAGTACCTTGTGAGTCAAACGCCGCCTGGCCCTACTCGACCTACGCTGGCCACTATGGCGTTCAACCAGATTCAAACACACCCGTCACGTTTCACGCTTCACAGAACGCCATCGCACAAGCACACGTCCGGGTTACGGGTTACGAGTCACGGGTTACGTTTCACAGAACGCCATCACCCAAACACACATCCGGGTCACGCCTCACGTTTCACGCCTCATTCACAACACGTGTCCGTCAAGGCCACCACGCCGGTTTCAGTTTGGATCAGACGCATGGCGCCGCCGTAGGCGGCCAGCAGCTTGTCCGGGGTGAGCACCTCGGCCGGGCGGCCCAGGCCCATCAGCCGCCGGTTGAGCAGCATGACCCGGTCGAAGCGCTCGGCCGCCAGGTTGAGATCGTGGGTGGCGATCATCACCGTCACGCCCCGCTGGCGCAGCGCCCCCAGGACGCCGAAGATCTCCTCCTGCGAGGGCAGATCCAGGCCGGTCAGCGGCTCATCCATCAGCATCAGCTCGGCCTCCTGGGCCAGGGCGCGCGCGATGAACACCCGCTGCTGTTGCCCCCCGGACAGCTCGCCGATCTGGCGGCCGGCCAGCTTGCCCATGCCCACCACCTCCAGGCTCTGATGCACCGTCTCCCAATCGGGGCGGGTGGGCCGGCGAAAGAGGCCCATCTTGCCCACGCGGCCCATCATCACCACGTCGGCCACGCTGACCGGAAAGCTCCAGTCCACCTGGCTGCGCTGCGGCACATAGGCGATGCAGATGTGCCCGCCCGGCTGCGAGCCATAGACCATCACCCGGCCGCTGCTGGCCGGCAGCACGCCGGCGATCAGCTTGAACAGGGTGCTCTTGCCCGCGCCGTTGGGCCCCACCACCGCCACCTGCTCGCCGGCGATCAGCTCGAAGGAGAGATTTTCCAGCGCAAAACGCCCGTTGTAGCGGGCGGAGACATCGGACAGAGCCAGGATCGGCTGGTCCAGTTGGTGCTGTTCACGCCGGGGGGTCAGCGCCGGCGTGCGGCGGGGGGCATCTTGGGACATCGGTTAGCGCAGCGCCTCGACGATTGCATTGACATTATAGCGCATGAGCGCCTCGTAGGTAGGGGCCGCGCCGTCGGGCGCGCTCAGCGAATCGGTGTAGAGAAAGACCAGCGGGATGCCGGTGTCGCGCGCCACCTGCTCGGCCATGCTGGGATTGACCGTGTTGCCCACGAACACCGCCCGCACGCCCAGGCGACCGATGGCGTCCTCCAGCGCAGCCAGCGCCTGGGCGGAGGGGGCCCCCATGGCGCTGGAGCCCGGGACCACCGTCCCCGCGATTTCGAGGCCATAGCGTCGGGCAAAATAGCCGAAGACCTGATGATCGACCGCCATGCGCCGGTGGGCCGGCGGGATCTGGGCGATCTGCTCTTCGGCCCAGGCATCCAGCGCCTGCAAGGTTTGATCAGTGCGCTGCGCGTTGGCCTGGTAAAGCGCGGCGTTGGCCGGGTCGAAGGCGCTCAGCGCGGCCGCGATGTTGCGCGTCCACACCTGCACATTGCCGGGGTCCATCCAGACGTGTGGGTCGAGCTCCTGGTGTCCCGCCTCGCCGGCCGGGCGCCCATCCTCGTGCTCGTGGCTGCCGGCCAGAGTCGCCACCCCATCGGAGAGGGCCACGATCCGGGCGCTGTCGCCGCTGCCCTGCACCAGCCGCTCCATGAACCCCTCCAGGCCCAGGCCGTTGATGAAGATCAGATCGGCATCGGCCAGCCGGGCCGCGTCCTTGGGTGTCGGCTGAAAGCTGTGCGGATCGGCGCCGGCCGGCAGCAGCACCGTCAGATCGATGGCGTCGCCCCCCACCTGGCGCACCACGTCGCCGACGATGGTGGTGGTGGCCACCACCTGGGGCCTGGCGTGCTCCCTGGCCGGTGCGGCCGTGCAGCCGGCCAGCCCCAGCACCAGGCCCAGCGCCAGACCCAGCATAATCAACCACTCAAGTCCTCTGTTCGCACTGTATCTATCAAACATCTTTCGCTCTGGCCGGTCTCCGACCGAGCCACCATGGCCCTTATGCTCTGGCCGGTCTCCGACCGAGCCACCAT
>JACSRL010000833.1 GCA_014879765.1 Anaerolinea sp.
ATGCGCTCGACGTAGTTGTTGGCCACGCTGACGAACTCGTGGATCAGGCCGCCCCACCAGTAGTTGGTGCCCACCGGCGGCGGCTGGTCGAACTCGATGCAGCCATACACCAACGAGCGCTGGCCGGGCAGCAGGTAGTACTGGTCCACGCCGTCGATGACGCGCTTTTCCAGATCCTCCGGCCGGCCGATGGCCCAGCGGAAGGGAAAGTCGTAGCCGGTGGTGTCGAAGTTGACGCCAAAGCGCCAGACGCCGGCCTGCTGGTAGAAGCTGGGCTCGTTCATCTCATTGGCCAGGGTGTTGTGGTTCTGGCTGAACTTGTAGGTGGCGCCGGGCCAGGGGCCGGCCGTGCGGATGCTGACCGTGCCCTCGTTCTGGATGGTGGCGGTGAAGCAGAGCGTGCCGCCCAGCGGCACGCTGACCACCCGGCCCACCTCCCCCTGCCAGTCGATCTCCCCTTGCAGGATGTCGGCGCGCGGCTTGCCGCCGTCCTCGATGGTCAGCGTAGACGAGACCACCACATGGTTGCCGGCCAGATCGCGCGCCTCGCCGTAGATAATGTAGTCGCCGTCGGGGGGCGCCTCGGCGCCCTGGTCCACGTCGGCCTCGTAGCGGTACTCATGGTAGCCCCGCTGGCCCGGCTTGATCACCCGCTCCTTCTCGGCAATGAAATACTTGAAGGCCGGCTCAGCCGGGTCCACCAGGTAAACCTGCACCTCATCCACATCCTTGGGCAGATAATAGGAGATGGAGACCCAATCGTCGATGCTGTCCTGATTGGGGGTGAAGCGCTGCGGCGCCACGGTGAAATTCTGCAGCTCCGGCAGCGCGGTGTCGCCGCCGGTCAGTGTGATCGTCCCCGTCTGTGAGGCCACCTGGCCCCGTTCGTCGCACGCTTCGATGGTCCAGGTGTAGTCGCCGTCGGGCAGCACCCGGCCCATGACCTGCTGCGGGCCATGGCCGCTGTCCACCACCTCCGGCTCGTTGACCACCCCGCCCCAGGCTACCTCGTAGTCGCCGGGGGAGCGCAACTGATCGCGGCGAAAATAGTGGCGGTTGCCCTCTTGATCCTCGAAAAAGATCGAGACCACAGCCGTTCGACCCAGGCTATAGCGGATGTTGGTGGCATCCTCGCGGCCGTCAGCGTTGGGGCTGATGACCGTGGGCGCCATGCTGACAGCGGAAAGCAGCGGGCCGAAGCTGCACGCGGCCGCCAGCAGGGCCAGCGCCGCCAGCGTCGCCGTCACAGATAGAAAGCGAATCAAACGCACGTGATAGATCTCCTCAGGTTCAGCAGCGGCAACGCTTCAGACGCGGGCGAAAATCGCACGACGCCGGCGCTGCCTGTGCGCCATGGCACGACGCGGCCAGGCGCAAGGTTCAGGGCAGTCTACCAGATGGCGGGCCGTTCGTCAAGGCATGGAAGGCAGAGAATTGACAGATCGCACCCCGCACAGTATCATGCCCCAGGCAACATCCTTCGGGGTGCGACACCGCCGGACCGTGCAGTTCCGGCGGTCTGTTTGTCAACCAGCCATCAGACCTGGAGAGAATGCTTTGCTGCGCAAACTTTGGTCACATTGGTTGACGCTGGCGCGCAAGATCGGCCAGTTCCAATCACGCATCATCCTGACGCTCTTCTATTTAGTCTTCGTCACCCCCTTTGGCCTGGCGCTGCGCCTGGTGGCCGACCCGCTGCACATGCGGCCGCGCACCATCAGCCAGGCGCAGAGCGGCTGGCAGCCGCGCGAGACCCGCGACATCGACCTGGCTTCGGGCCAGAAGCAGTCGTAGCCTCAGGAGCCTATCGTTGTACATCCTCGGCATTTCCTGCTTCTATCACGACTCGGCCGCGGCGCTGTTGTCCAATGGGGATCTCATTGCCGCCGCGCAGGAGGAGCGTTTCTCCCGCCTTAAGAACGACTACCGCTTTCCCAGCCAGGCGGTGGCGTTCTGCCTGCGCCAGGCCGGCATCGACGCCGACGAACTGGATTACGTGGTCTTCTACGAGAAGCCGCTGCCCAAGTTCGAGCGCATCCTGATGTCCACCCTGAGCACCTTTCCCCGCTCCTGGAAGGTCTTTCGCGAGGCGATGATCGCCTGGTTCGACGAGAAGCTGTGGGTCAAGGGAATCCTGATGGACCAGCTCGGCGTGCCGGCCGAGAAGATCCTCTTCGTCGAACACCACCTGAGCCACGCGGCCAGCGCGTTTTTTAGCTCCCCCTTCGAGGAAGCGGCCGTGCTGACCATCGACGGCGTGGGGGAGTGGACCACCACCGCGCTGGGCCGCGCCTCGGCCTCCTGGCGCGACGGCAGTCGCAACCGCATCGACCTGACCAGCGAGATGCGCTTTCCCCACTCCCTGGGGCTGCTCTACTCGGCCTTCACCGCCTGGCTGGGCTTCGAGGTCAACGAGGGGGAGTACAAGGTGATGGGCATGGCGCCCTATGGCCGGCCGGTCCATCGGGAGAAGCTGGACAAGCTGGTGACCCTGCACGGCGACGGCAGCTTCCATCTGAACATGGACTATTTCAGCTACCACTATTCGCCGGAGCGCACCTTCAACGACCGCTTTGTGCGCCTGTGGGGCCAGCCGCGGGTCCACGACGCCGATTTCTTCTGCGAGACCACCGGCCACGATCTGGCCGGCCGCGAGGAGGCCGCCCGCCATAACCAGTATTACGCCGATGTGGCCGCCAGCGTGCAGCTTCTGACCGAAGAGGTGCTGTTGCAGATGGCCAGCCAGCTCCACGCCCAGACCGGGCTGAGCCGGCTGGTGATGGCGGGGGGCGTGGCGCTGAACTCAGTGGCCAACGGCCGCATCCTGCGCGAGTCCCCCTTCGAGCAGGTCTACATCCAGCCGGCCGCCGGCGATGCCGGCGGCGCGCTGGGCGCGGCGCTCTACGCCTACCACGTGCTGTTGCAGCAGCCGCAGCGTTTCGTGATGGAGCACGCCTACTACGGCGAATCCTACAGCGAGGCCGCCTGCGCGGATTTTCTCAAGACCCAGGGCCTGGACTACGAGCTGGTCGAGGAGGAGCAAAAGCTGGCCGACATCATCAGCGATGCGCTGATCGACAGCCAGGTGGTAGGGCTTTTCCAGGGGCGCTTCGAATGGGGGCCGCGCGCGCTGGGCAACCGCTCGATCCTGGCCGACCCGCGCCGGGCTGAGATGAAGCAGATCGTCAACACCAAGATCAAATTCCGTGAGCCCTTCCGCCCCTTTGCCCCGGTGACGCCGGAGGAGCGGGCCGCGGAGTATTTCGACCTGGGCCGCGCGGCCGGCCAGTATCCCCTGCGCTTCATGCTGATGGTCAGCCCGGTGCTGCCCGACAAGCAGGCGCTCATCCCGGCCGTGTCGCACATGGGCACCGGCCGCTTGCAGACGGTCAACCGGGAGTGGAATCCGCGCTACTACGACATCATCGACGCTTTCGGCCAGAAGACTGGCGTGCCGGTGCTGATGAACACCTCCTTCAACCTGCGCGGCGAGCCCATCGTCACCAGCCCGGCCAACGCCTTCAACACCTTCAGCAAGAGCGACATCGATCTGCTGGTGCTGGAGCGCTTTGTGGTGCGGAAGTAGATGGGCCGATCGGCTGTGGCGTTGAGTTTGGCGGCGGGCGCGGCGGCTGAGGCGCTGCTGCACGCGGCGCCGCAGGCGCTGCCGGCCGCGGTGCAGGCGGCGCTGGGCGTGGGCCCCTATGGCCGGCGCAGCCAGCGCAGTTTCTACCAGGCCTGGCACGCGCTGGCCGCGCCCGATGCGGCGGCCGGCTACCGTTGCGCCCCCCACCTGGATGTCTGGCTCAGCGGCCACCGCGATTTCGCCTACCGGGTGCGCACCAACGACCGCGGCCTGCGCACGCCGCACCAGCAAGGCCCGCTGGAGGTGGCGGCCATCGGCGACAGCTTCACCTTCGGCTACGGCGTAGACGAGGCGGCCGCCTGGCCGGCCGCGCTGGCTGAGCTGACCGGCTGGCGCGTGGCCAACCTGGGCGTCAGCGGCTATGGCCCGCAGAGCGAGCTGGCGGTGCTGTGCAGCGACGGGCTGGCGCTGCGCCCCCGGCTGGTGTTGTGGCAGTTTTTTGCCAACGACTACGAGGACGCCGGCCTATTCGCCCGCTGGCAACAGTCGGGCCAGCCAGATCTCTACCGCTGGCTGCGCCAGGTGCCGGATGAACAGGCGCCGGCGCCTCTGGCAGCGACCAAGGCCGGCGGGCTGCGAGGCTGGCTGCACCGTCATGTGCGCAGCTATGAGCTGGCCAAATACGCGCTGGGCGTGGGCGGCTATGGCCCCGGCGGCTACCCACCCTGGGTGCGGGTGAAGGGCGCGGCCCTGCAACTGGAGTTGGCCCGCGCGGCCCGCTGGGCCGATTTCGACCGGGCAGAGATCCGCGTCGGCTGGCAGCTCACCTGCGATTGCCTGCTGCAAGCGCGACGCATGGCCGAGGAGGGCGGCGCTCGCTTCGCCGTGGTTCTGGCGCCCTCCAAGGAAGAGAGCTACTGGGCCCGGCTGCCACGCCGGCAGACTCGACTGGCCGGCGACGTCCGCGGCTCCAGCCGGCGCATGGCGGCCTTCTGCCGGCAGCAGGGCCTGCCCTGCCTGGACCTGGGGCCATCCTTCGCCGCGGCCGGGCAGGCTGGCCAGGCGCTGTACTTTGCCGTCGACGCCCACTGGAATCCGGCCGGCCACGCGCTGGCCGCGCGGCATGTTGCGCGATTTGCCCGGACGATCCTGGCGACAGGCGGGCTCGGTCGGGAGACCGGCCCGAGCGATTGACGAAAAGTGACTGACGAAGCAGGAGTTGTGACAAGATGAAAATAAAAAGCGCCGGCGCGCGGGCAGGCGTGCTCAAGGAGTTAGTCGGCTTTCTGTGGGAGCGCAAGCTGTGGTGGCTGATCCCGCTGGTGGTGTTGCTGGTGACCTTCGGTCTGTTGATGGTCTTCGCCCAGGCATCGGGCATCGCGCCCTTCATTTACACGCTGTTTTGATAGTTTGCCCGTTTGACGGTGCCTGTGCTACAATGCACACAGTTCGTTCACAGGTGAGCTACAAGTCTGACCCGGCCGAATTGACGCGACACAGCCCACTGCGAGGTAGCAGTTCGTCCCGAAAAGTCTCATTGCCCATCCCAGATATCCAGCAAACGGCAGAGAGACTTTTTGATTTCCTGCGCCTTGTGGTATAATCCCGGCGTTTGTTCCAGTTTCTACAGATTCCTGCGCGTGGCCTGTCCGAAGAGCCACGCCTCTCCGCAGGTGATCGCCTGGCCTCGTCCCAATCAGGCCCGGCGTCGCCGCCACCGAAACACCCCTCGGAGGATTTTGCATGGCACTAGCCAACTTTCAGTTCATCCTGATCCTGGCGCTGGTCGGCATTGCCCTGCCTTTTATCGGCGTGGGCGTGGCCTGGCTCCTCCGTCCCAAGAAGCCCAACAAGCTCAAGACCTCCACCTACGAATGCGGCGTCGAGACCTACGGCGACGCCTGGTCGCAGTTCAAGGCGCAGTACTACCTCTTCGCCCTGATCTTCGTCATCTTCGACATCGAGGCGGTCTTCCTCTTTCCCTGGGCGGTGGCCTACGGCGGCCTGGGTTTCTACGCCCTGCTGCAGGCGCTGATCTTTATTTTCCTGCTCTTCGACGGCCTGGTCTATGCCTGGAAGACGGACGCGTTGAGCTGGCAGTAGCCCGATCTACGGTTTGCAGTAAGCCCCTGAGCCTGGAGTACATCTAGATGAACATCTTCGAGTTTATCCGTGATCCCTCGCAGATTGGCCCCTGGTTCCATCAACTGCTGTTGAGCGCGGGGATGCAGGAGTGGGTAGCCAACCTGATCGGCGACGTCATCGGCGTGCTGTTGATCGTCGGCGCAGTCCTCACCTCGGCCATCTTCCTGATCTGGCTGGAGCGCAAGATCGCGGCCCGGCTGCAAGACCGCGTCGGCCCCAACCGGGCCGGCCCCTACGGCCTCTTGCAGACCCTGGCCGACATCGTCAAGCTGCTGACCAAGGAAGATGTCACCCCCGACGGGGCTGACCGGGTGTCGTTCAACCTGGCGCCGGCCCTCATGGTCATGCAGATCATCATGGTGGCGGCCATCATCCCCATCAGCGCCGGGCTGATCGGCGCCAACCTGTCGGTGGGCTTGCTCTATTTCATCGCCATGAGCGGCATCGCCTCCATCGGCGCGCTGATGGCCGGCTGGGCCTCCAACAACAAGTATGCCTTGCTGGGCGGCTTCCGCGTCGTCGCCCAACTGCTGAGCTACGAGATCCCGCTGGCCTTCTCGCTGTTGGCCGCGGTGATCTGGACCGGCACCATGGCCACCAACAACCTGGCCATGCAGCAGGGCGAGCTGCTCTTCGGCTTCATCCCCGGCTGGAACATCCTGGTGATGCCCTTCGCCGCGCTGATCTTCTTCATCGCCACCCTGGCCGAGGGCGAGCGCGCCCCCTTCGACCTGCTGGAGGCCGAGAGCGAGATCGTGGCCGGCCCCAACATCGAGTACAGCGGCCTTAAGTTCGCCTGGTTCTATCTGCAATTCTTTGTCAACAGCCTGCTGCTGGCCTGTATCTTCACCACCGTCTTCCTGGGCGGCTGGCAGGGCCCCTTCGTCGATCAATTCCCCCTCCTGGGCATCGTCTACTTCTTCGTCAAGAGCCTGTTGGTGCTGTTGGCGCTGATGTGGGTGCGGGCCACCTACCCCCGTCTGCGCATCGACCAGATGATGACCTTCTGCTGGAAGGTGCTGGTGCCGGTGACGCTGGTGGTGGTGCTGATCGTAGCCATCGGCGCGCGCATCACCCCCGATCGCAGCATCAACGCCGTCATCATCAGCGGCGCCAACATCGTGGCGCTTCTGGTCACCCTCGGCATCATCGGCCGCTCGCTGCGCCGCGACGTACAGCGCCGCAAAGCCGCTCTGCCCGGACGGTCCACCGCCCAGGTCTAGCCACCGTCCAGAAAGAGCCTGGTGAGGAGTTCGCATGGAATTCACCTTTCTCCACGTTATTTTCCTGGCTGTCGCAGGCTTTACCCTGTTGTGCGGCCTGGGCGTGGTGGTCAGCCGCAATCTGTTCCACTCCGCGATCTGGTTGATCGGCGCGTTTGCCGGTGTGGCGGCCATCTACTGGCTGTTGGAGGCTGAATACCTGGCCATCGCCCAGATCATGATCTACATCGGTGCGATTGCGACGCTGATCGTCTTTGCCATCATGCTGAGCCGCGGCATGATGATCGGCCGCGCCAAGATGAACAACTTCCAGGCTGGCATCTCGGCGGTGGTGGGCATCCTGCTCTTCGCCCTGCTGGCCTTCATTCTCTTGCAGGTTGAATGGCCGGTGGTGCAGCAGGCTGTGGTAGCTGACCCGATTCCCATGATGGGCCAGGCCTTCGTCACCACCTACGTCATTCCCTTCCAGGTGATCGCCGTCCTCTTGTCGGTGGCCCTGGTCGGCGCCATCATGATCGCACGGGAGCGCTAAACGATGCCAATCATCCCGCTAAGCTGGTTCTTGTTGGTGGGCGCCGGGCTGTTCAGCATCGGCCTGTACGGCGCGCTGGCCCGGCGCAACGCCGTCGCCGTGTTGATGGGCGTCGAGCTGTTGCTGAACGCGGTCAACATCAACCTGGTGGCCTTCAATCGCTACATCGTACCGGCACAGGTGACCGGCCAGATCTTCGCCATCTTCGTGCTGGCCATCGCGGCGGCCGAGGCGGCCGTCGGCCTGGCGCTGATCATCGCCATCTACCGCACGCGCGACACCGTCAACCTGGACGAGATCGACCTGTTGAAAGGCTAGAGGAACGATGAAGGATGAACGATGAACGACCGCGGAGCGTCCGGATTCCGGACTCATCATTCATCATTCATCATCCATCATTTAACACATGCCCGTCAAACCGCTGGAAGGCACTGTCGAGGAGCAGGCGGCGCAGATCTACGACCTGGCCGCCGAGGCCATGGCCGAAGGACGTTTCACAGGCGCCTATCACTATTATCAAGAGATCGAGCGCGCCCTTCCCGGCTTCCGCGATGTGCCGGAGCTGCTGGCCAAGGCCAACTACGCCCGCAAGGAGCAGCGTTACCTCTTGATGGGCAGCATCACCGGCGCCATGATTCTGATCGTGCTGGCCCGGCTGCTGGGCAACAACAATGAACTTGTTTTTCTCATCCTAGCGATTTTCGGCCTAGCTCTTGGTTTCCTGCTTGTTGCTGGCATGTATCGTTGGCTTGGACGAGGCCCCGACTGAAAGACCATACTCTGTCAAGAAGAAAAATGCGAGTAGGCTACCATGATCTCTGCGAGGATTAGAAAAGCGATACAAGAGGCGATGATGGTATCCTTTGTCGGGTTGGCGCTCTTTCTTTTTTTGGTTCCGAAATCACATAGCGCGTTGGCTACTGATTCTCGTCGTCAGGTTGACGCTGTATGCGTAACGCGGAACAGATGTTATCTTGCTGCAGCAACTGATTCCCAAGCACCTGGCTCAATACATACACTACATTTTCCACAGATCTTGCGTAATCAAAGCTCATTTACCTGGCAATTCATTGGCCCCTCGGGAATCGGAGTAAAGCAAGTCGTTCCGGCTGAGGGTGATTCACATGCCATCTTTGCGGTGGCTGATAGAAGTCAGTATCCAGGTAGCGCGTGGATTTACAAGTCATCAGACGGAGGTGTTACCTGGAATCCTCTCACGAATGGATTGACAGGTCACGTTGAAAGGATCTCCATCAATGCGAATGAACCGCAGTTGGTCTTGGCCGGAACCGTGGCGACGACGCACGGCGTTTCGGTGAGTTACAACGCGGGAGTGACCTGGCTACAGACAAACTCGCCTGCCAATGTGAGAATCGTGGCTTCCAGTCCAATTTCATCTGGTCTCTGGATTGCCGGATCCTATAATCCGCTGATCTTCGGTTCGGCTTTCATGTATCGCACGTTAGACTCAGGTACGACATGGAACCGCGTCACGCTCACGACGACGGTGGTAAGTGATATCATATTCGACCCAAATGATTCCCAACACGCTTTGGCCTGTGATGCATGCGGTGTGCTGCAAAGTTGGGATGCCGGACAAACCTGGCTACACTCTGGACTAAATAGATGCGACCATCTACTTGTTGACCTCGATGACCCAGCCATTCTCTTCGTCGCTATAGCAAACGAGATCTTCAGAACTGCTGACAATGGTCTGAATTGGAGTCCTGTGTTGGAGCTAAGTGGTCCTATTGTATCAATGGTGCAGCAACCGCCCGGATCATCTCATTTGTACACCGCTGACGCGACTACAGTGATGGCATCAGCAGATGGTGGCGATCACTGGTTTGAGATACCGAAATCAAACGGTGCTGAGTTGGCTATCATTCAGGATCTTGCCGTCGACTCGATGAACACGATTTACTTGGCAACTAACACTGGCATATGGGCTCTGCGTCAATAAGGTATCCTATCACCATTAGCATGCCTTATGAATAAGCGCAAAAACATTAGTTCCCGCAGTTCCTTGAGATTGAGATCGCTGTTTCTGATTAGCGTATCAATTCTCCCAATCCTGACAACATCATCAACCTCGGTCGCGCAGTCCCCTACACCGAACCCCGGTATGTCAACTCAAGCCAATTTGCAGCGGGCACTTGTGCTTCCGCAAGAGGTGATCAAGCAGCAAGTCGAGATTGCAGCCAATATGGTTCGACCGCGAGGCGCATTGCCATGGAATCGCACCAGTGACTTCATGTTAGGGACTGTGGCTGTGGCAATCATACTGCCTCAGTGTGTGAATGGAGCTGCGTGTCGAGAAACATGGACCCAAGCGGAGATTAACGAAGTGCGTGCCGAAGTTCAGAGCGGATTAGACTGGTGGACACAAAAGGCCGCTATTTCGGGTGCAAATGTACAGTTCCAGCTCGTTCCGGGTCAGCCGCAAGTGGTCAACTTGACTAACATCGAACCAATCCGAATTCCTGGAGGAAACTCAGCAGCCTTGTGCGGCGATGAAGGCAGGTGGATTGACGCAGTGATGATGGCTCTTGGATATAACGCCTATCCACCGACTGGCAACCAGTATCTCACGGTTTGTATCAAGATGTTACCATCAACAAAATCCAATCAGTCGAATATCAAATCGACAATGGGCCTTGGACTGCCGCCACTCCTGTCGATGGAGTGTTCAATTCCGCGTATGAGGAATTTCGCTTCACCCCTTTGCTCTGTGAAAACCGAACCTATTCTATTAAGGCACGATCAACGAACTCGGTCGGCCACAGATCTCCAGTAGTAAGCGATTCACTCACCGTCTCGTCCTCGAGCCGATGCTGGAACGGTTATCTTCCTTTGCTTAGACGAAACGCCTCTACAGACGCTCTCCCGGTTCCACCCTTCCAATCGCCACTGCCAACTCCTACACCTTAGCTCGCAAGCGGAGAAGTATCGACCTTAAGGACGCACATGGCTAAAAAGCTCATTGGTTCACAGCTAACACTCATCAGCACCCGGTCAGAGGTGAATGAATGACCAATCTCATCTATCTCATTCCCTTCCTCCCACTGCTGGCCTTCGCGCTGATCACCTTGTTCGCCAACAAGAACAAGAAGCTCAGCGGGCTAATCGCCATTGCCGCGATTGCCAGTTCGTGGATCATCTCCTGGATCGTCTTCTACCAGGCCTGGACCGACCACCACTTCCACGAGCATCCCATCTCCCTGCCGCTGATTTCGATCCCCACCGGCGCGTCCGAGCTGACGCTGGGCTTCACCGTGGACTCGCTGACGGCCGTCATGCTGTTCATGGTGCCCTTCGTCTGTCTGATGATCTTCATCTACGCTTGGGGCTACATGGGCATCGGCAAGCCAGCGGCAGCCGAGGGCGGCCACGGCGGCGGACGGGGCTGGCCGGCCGGCCCGGAGAACGTCGATCCGCTGGCCAGCCGCTTCTTCGCCTACATCTCCCTCTTTGCCTGCGGCATGTTGGGACTGGTGCTGGCCGACAACCTGGTGCTGCTCTTCGTCTTCTGGGAGATCATGGGCCTCTGCTCCTACCTGCTGATCAGCTTCTGGTTCGCCCGCAAATATGACGACCCGAAGCGCATCATGCCCAAGCAGGCCGGCTTCAAGGCTTTCATCACCACCCGCATCGGCGACGCGATCATGTTCAGCGGCATGATGTTGCTCTATGCGGCCGCAGCCGTGCTGACCAACGGCCAGGCGGGGCTGACCTTCAGCGCGCTCTTCCAGCCGGAAGTGCTGGCCGGCCTGCAATCGGTCGCCGTGCCGGTCTTTGGCACCCTGGCTACCCTGATCGCGATCCTGATCTTCTGGGGCGCGATCGGCAAATCAGCCCAGTTCCCCCTGCACGTCTGGCTGCCCGACGCCATGGAAGGCCCCACGCCGGTCAGCGCGCTGATCCACGCCGCCACCATGGTCTCGGCCGGCGTCTACCTGATCATCCGCATGTACCCGCTGATGATCGCCGGCGCCACCCCCACGCTGACCTTCATCGGCGTGATCGGCGCCTTCACCGCCCTGTTTGCGGCCATCATCGCCGTTTCCCAGACCGACATCAAGCGGGTGCTGGCCTTTTCCACCATCTCGCAGCTCGGCTTCATGTTTGCCGCCCTGGGCATTGGCGCCTACGTGGCAGCCACCTTCCACCTGATCACCCACGCCTTTTTCAAGGCGATGCTCTTCCTCAGCTCCGGCTCGGTGATCCACGGCATGGAGCATGGCGAGCACCACGCGCACGAGCACGGCCACCACGAGGTCGCCGGCTTTGATCCCAACGACATGCGCTACATGGGCGGCCTGCGCAAGAAGATGCCCGGCACCTTCATCGCCTTCCTGGTCGGCGGCCTGGCCCTCTCCGGCTTCCCGCTGATCACCGCGGGCTTCTGGAGCAAGGACGAGATCCTGGCCGAGGCCTACTACAGGCTCAGCCACGGGGACGCCATCGGAGTGCTGCCGGTCTTCGCCTTTTTTGCCCTGGTGATCGCCGCCTTTTTCACCGCTTTCTACACCTGGCGGCAGATCACCATGACCTTCATGGGCAAACCCCGCACCGAATCGGCTGCCAGCGCCTCGGAAAGCAGCCTGCCCATGGTCGCACCGCTGCTGATCCTGGCCGTCTTCACCCTGTTGCTGGGCTTTGTGGGCGTGCATGAGGATTTCCCGACTCTCGGCCCCCTGCTGGGCGGCAACCCCTTCCACCACTTTATCGGTGGTCTTGCCGAGACGCTGGGCATCGAGGCCGCCACCATTCCGTTCAGTTGGCTTCCGGTGCTGTTCTCCACGGTGCTGGCGCTAGGCGGCATCGGCCTGGGTTGGTGGGTCTATGGCCGGGCCGGCCGGGGCTGGCAGACCCATGACCAGCTCGATCCGCTGGAGGCCGGCATGCGCAAGGTCGGCTTGGGCGGGCTGTACAACGCCATGCGGCGCAAGTTCTACTTCGACGAGCTGTACAATATCATCTTCGTGCGCTTCTCGCTCTGGCTCTCCCGCGCGGCCGCCTGGTTCGACCGCACCGTGATCGACGGCGTGGTCAACGGGGTTGGCCGTTTCGGCGCCTGGCTGGCCCACATCTCCAGCCGCTTCGACAGCCGTTTCATCGACGGCATCGTCAACGGCCTGGGCTCGCTGGCCAACAAGGCCGGCGGTGCATTGCGCCTGGTGCAAACCGGCCAGGGCCAGACCTATCTACTGGTTGCTCTCCTGACAGTGCTGCTGCTGCTGGCGCTCTTTGCGGTGCAGGTGGCGGGCATCGGTGTTGTCGGATAACAGGCTTGGTCATACCACACGGACCGGCCTGAGCGTCCTGTGACTGACTGCTCTCTAGGAGAAGTTACATGGCATCTTTCAACGAATGGATCCTCACCCTCACCGTCTTCACCCCGTTGGCCGCGGCGATCGTCGTGCTCTTCCTGCCCCGCAGCAATGAGCGGCTGATCAAGCTTTGGTCCATCGCCATCAGCATCATCCCGCTGGCGCTGACCATCTACATGCTGGTCAACTACTACACCGGCCACATCCCCAACGGCGGCGGCATGCAGTACGAGGTCAAGCTGTCCTGGATCCCGCAGCTCAACTCGTTCTACCACCTGGGCGCCGATGGGCTGAGCGTGCCGTTGCTCTTCCTGACCGCGCTGCTCTCCACCCTGGGACTCTACTACTCCAGCTTCACCATCAAGAAGCGGGTCAAGGAGTTCTTCTTCCTCTTCCTGTTGCTGGAGATGGGCATGATGGGCGTCTTCGTGGCGCTGGACTTCGTGCTCTTCTACGTCTTCTGGGAGATCGGCCTGGTGCCCATGTACTTCCTGATCGGCATCTGGGGCCAGGCCAAGGACCGCCCACGCTACGCCGCCATCAAGTTCTTCATCTACACCCTGGTGGGCTCGGTGGCCATGCTGCTGGCGATCCTGGCGGTCTACTTCGCCACCAACACCTTCGACATCATGGAGGCGGTGCGCCTGCAGCCCTTTGCTGGCAACCTGACCATCGCCAGCCTGGTCTTCTGGGGCTTCATGCTGGCCTTTATGATCAAGGTGCCCAGCTTCCCCTTCCACACCTGGCTGCCCGACGCGCACACCGCGGCGCCCACAGCCGGCTCGGTGATCCTGGCCGGCGTGCTGCTGAAGCTGGGCGCCTACGGTATCATCCGCATCGTGCTGCCCATGCTGCCCCAGGCCTTCAGCCACTGGGCCATCCCCATCGTGATCCTGGGGGTGATCGGCATCGTCTACGGCGCGTTCGTCTGCATCGCCCAGACCGACCTGAAGCGGCTGATCGCCTACTCTTCGGTCAGCCACATGGGCTATGTCATGTTGGGCCTGGGCGCGGCCGCGGCGGGCATCAGCAAGATGGCCGAGCCGGGCATGACCGACAGCATGGCCATGGCCATCAACGGCGCCACCTTGCAGATGTTCAACCACGGTCTGATCACCGGCGGCCTCTTCTTCCTGGTCGGCGTGATCTACGAGCGGTCCCACACCCGCGAGCTGAGCATGTTCGGCGGCCTGAGCGCCAAGACCCCCGCCTACTACGGCATCTTCATGGTGGTGGCCTTTGCCTCGCTGGGCCTGCCTGGTCTGGCCGGCTTCTGGGCTGAGTTCTTCACCTTCCGCGGCGCCTTCGACATCGTCACCGTCTGGGCGGCCATCGGTGTGATCGGCATCGTGGCCACGGCCGGCTACATCCTCTATCGCATCATCCAGTCGCTCTTCCTGGGCGAATACGACCCGCACAAGGTCGATCACTGGACCGACATGAAGGATGGCCAGGAGAAGCACGAGCCGGGCGACATGGTGAGCTTCGAGAAGCTGGTCATGTGGCCGCTGGTGATCCTGATCATCATCCTGGGCGTCTTCCCCACGCCGCTGGTCGATTTCTTCAACCAGGCGGCCGAGTCGATCATCAACGCGCTGTAAGCTGGTCGATTGACAATCGAGAATTATCCATTGCCAATTGTCAATTGATAATTGTCAATTGTCTCAGCAAGGAGGCCAGATTGACTGTTTCCACCTTCCAATCACTTTTGCCAGAGATCATCCTGGTCGTCACCGCGCTGCTGGTCGTCGGGGTTGACCTGGCCACGAGCCGCCGCGTCCAGGATCGTGTGCTGGCCGGCGTGGCGGCCGTGGGCCTGCTGCTGGCGGCCGTGGCTGCCTTCACCCTGGTCGGAACGCCGCCGCAGCCGGTGACGGAGATGCTGGCGCTGGATGGCTTCAGCACCTTCCTGATGGCGACGGCGCTGATCGGCATGGCGTTGGTGGTGATCTACTCCATCGACTACATCCGGCGCATCGGCCACCATCGCGGCGAATACTACGCGCTGTTGGTCGCCGTGTCGCTGGCCATCGTCATCGCGGGCAGCGCCAACGACCTGCTGATGGTCTACCTGGGCATGGAGTTTCTCTCCATCACCTCCTACGTGCTGGTCGGCTTTCTGCGCGGCGACAAGCGCTCCAACGAGGCGGCCATCAAGTACTTCCTCTACGGCGCGGTGGCCTCGGCCGTGATGCTCTATGGCATCTCCATGATCTTCGGCGTCACCGGCACCACCAACCTGAACGCCATCGCGCAGACGCTGGCCGGGCAGGGGCTGCAAGGGGGCATGCGCTGGCTGGCCTTCGGCTCAGTGGTGCTGCTGCTGGTCGGCTTTGGCTTCAAGACCAGCCTGGTGCCCTTCCACCAGTGGGCGCCCGACGTCTACGAAGGCGCGCCGACCCCCATCACCGGCTTCCTCTCCACCGCCTCCAAGATCGGCGGCTTTGCCCTGATGGTGCGCGTCTTCATCGTGGCCCTGCCCAGCTTTGCCATCGACTGGCTGACGGTGCTGGCCGGCGTGAGCATGATCACCATGACGCTGGGAAATCTGGTGGCGCTGCGGCAGAGCAACATCAAACGCCTGCTGGCCTACTCCTCCATCGGCCAGGCCGGCTACATCCTGATGGGCCTGGTCTGCATCCCGCAGATCCAGTTCGGCCTGCAGCCCTTCGACAACTTCACCTTCAACGGCATCAACGGCATCCTGATCTACCTCTTCGGCTACGTCTTCACCAACCTGGGCGCGTTCGCGGTGGTGATCGCCATCGAGAACCAGACCGGCAAGGTGGACATCAAGGACTACGCCGGGCTGATCTACCGCTCCCCCTGGCTGGCATCGCTGCTGCTGATCTTCCTGCTGTCGCTGACCGGCATCCCGCCGACGCTGGGCTTCTGGGGCAAGTACTTCGTCTTCGGCGCGGCCGTGCAGGTGCGCTTCTTCGCCCTGCTGATCGTTGCCCTGATCAACGCCGCCATTGCCGCGGGCTACTACCTGAACATCGTGCGCTACATGTTCTTCATGCCGGCCGAGGATGAAACCCCGCTCAAGGTTGGCCCCTCGCTGGGCATCGTCTTCGCCGTCACCTTCCTGGCTGTGCTGGGGCTGGGCATCCTGCCCGGCCAGTTGATCCAGTGGGCTACGGAGTCAGCGCAGTTCCTGATCCAGTTCTAAGCCGGCGGCTGCGGCCGGACGGGTGATCCGACCGGTCAGCCTGCAATCTCCCTGCAATCTCACGGAAGAGCGCCTGTGGCGCTCTTCTTTGTTTGGGTGCAACCTGCTGAAAGAACTCAAGCTTGATAGCCCATGCCTCAACGCAGGATCAACGGCAGCCACAGCCGCGCTGGCGT
>JACSRL010000407.1 GCA_014879765.1 Anaerolinea sp.
TCCGGGGTGGCGCGCGGGGAATCGGTCAGCAGGCGAAAGGTGGTCAGCGCGGCGGCCAGGTGGTTGTTTGCCCCTGGATAGTCGTAGCCGCGCCGCGCGGCCTCGCCGGCCTGGTAGCGCGCCTCGGCCTCGGCCAGGGTCATGCCGGCGGCGGCGTAGGCGCGTGCCGCTTCCAAATAGGCCGCCTCGCCCTCCAACCAGCGGGGGGGCAGCGCCTGCTCGAAAGCGCCGGCCAGGTCATACCAGGCGTCGCCGATGGCCGCGGAATCGGGGCGTGGGAGCTCGCGCAGCGCGCGGATGCGCCGGTGCAGAAAGTCGATCTGTTGGGCGCGCTGGCGTTGGTCGCCGGCCGGGAGAAAGGGCCGACGACGAACGGCGCTGGCGGTCGACGCCGGCTCGATGGCCCGGGCCAGGCTGGCAGAGCGGAACGCGCTGTGGTCGGAGGTCGCCGGCGCGCCGGGAAAATAGAAGACGCCGCTGAGGCGCGAGAAGAAGTTCGGCGCGCGCCGGGCCAGCTCCGCGCGGTCGTGCGGATTGACCCAGAAGAGCAGCCGGTGCGGGAAGCCCGCCAGGACGTCGCGCTGCAGATCCAGGTAGCCGGCCAGGTCCGCCACTTGAGCCCCGATGGTGTGAAATGAGACGACCGGCGCCTCGCCGTCCGGTTCGATGCCGCGCACGATGCGCAACGGATCGGGCGTCTCCTTCAGCAGCGACACCTCTACCAACGGCAGGGGGGCGATGGCCTGGCGCAGCTCGTCCACCATCTGGCGCTGGATGTCGCCGCTTTCATAGACCGCCAGCGCCCACGCGCCGGCCGCCAGCCGCAGCAGCGTGGCCAGGCGTCGCAGGCTGGAGGCGCGCGTCGCCAGCACCTCGTCCGGGCTAAGCGTGGCGGCCGAGGGGGTAAGGTCAGCGATCGTCGCCGGCAGGCTGTCCATTCTCCTCCTCCACGTAGTGTTCCAGCAGGCTCCAGAGCGCCGGCTGGACGTCGCACCATTCCACGTCGTTGGAGTATTCGATCAGCGCGCCCTTGTAGAGCAACTGCTGGACCTCTGGCTCGTTGCTCAGGATGCGGTCGCCGTGGCGCGTCTTGAGCAGCCGCCATTCTGCCAGGGTCAGGTTGGCGGCCAGCTCGCGGCGCAGGTCCCTGACCACGTTGCGGGCATCGTCCAACGAGATGGCGTCGGCGGCGCGCTCCAGGGCGTAAAGCGCGGCGTTGTTGACCAGCTTGACCAGCTCAGCCGGGATGCCGCCGCTGGCCACGGCCATCTGCTGCAGCGCGTCCCCGGTCGCCAGGCGCGCCTCCATGCGGTTCAGGACGATCCGGGCCAACAACTCCCCGCCCCGTTCATCTTCGCTGCCATCGGCGTGGCGCAGCGCGATGTTGGGCAGGTAAACGTCCCGGTCGAAGCCGCGGCGCACGATCTGGTAGTCATCGGAATAGCGCAGCGCCAGGGGAAAGGTGTAGATCATCGCTGCCTGGAGCCCGGTGATGGTCGGCGCGTGGTCGCGGAAGATGTGCCGGGCCGCCTCCAGGTCGACCTTGTCGAGCCCCTCGACGACCAGCAGCAGTCGCTTGGGGTTGAGATGCTGCTGCGCCTGGCCGATCACCCAGTTCAGGCGCCGAAGCAGTTCGGGCATCTCACGATCGGCAAAAGCATTCAGTTGGTCGCGCGTGAACGCCGACTGGCTGACGCCGATCTCGATCTCGCCCAGCAGGGTGCTCAGGGAGGCCATGGTCTCCACCTCGCCCGGCGCGCCCAGGCTGAAGCCGGACACCGTTCGCCGCCACCAATCGGCCAACGCCTGCCAGCCCTCACGCAGCGGCTCGCTGGCCGGACGCCCGATCAATCCCTGGTCGATGCACTGGCGCGTGACCTGGGTGCTGAGGGCGAGCATCAGGTCCTCGTAGCGCATGGTGGAACGGCCGGTGACGGTGAGTGCGTCGAAGCCGATGACGTGGAAGCTGCCCCCGATTTCCTCCGCCAGCTTGTTGAGCTCGGTGCTCTTGCCCGCGCCCCGATGGCCGACGAAGAGGATCTTCTGCGGGTCGCGCTGGGTTTCCAACGCAATCCTGAGACGCTGACGCGGCGTGCCTGGGCGTTGGACGAACCAATCGCGCAGATGCTGGCCGCGCAAAATCTCTTTGGGATCGAAATACTCCACCACCTGGGCCAGGTTGATTGCTCTCATCGCGGCTCCTTTTGCGGTCAAGCGGGTTTGCAAGCAGAGTATACACCGTTTCCGCAGGAAGACCAAGAGCATTCACCCCGGTCGTGTATCCGTCTCGGTTGAAGCTGTGAGTGAGACGGTATCCGAGTAAGGCGCCAGAGCTTCCTTTCTAATCCGCGTTGATCTGCGTCCTCCAAATCAGATCACAGATCAGAAGGGCTGCTACCAGTCATCGGACACATAGGGCCGCAGGGGGATGGCGCTGGGGATGGGGCGAAAGGCGCAGTTGGGGCGGATGCCCACGTCAGGGTAGAGGCAGACCAGGCTTTGGCCGTTGGCGAAGCGCACCAGAACGGCCGAGTGGGCGCTGTAGTTGCTGGATGGCCGCAGGTCGATGAAACGCTCCAGGTCAGTCTCGGTCCATTCCAACGTGTATGTGCCGCTGGCGTCGGCCAGAAAATCGCCGCTGTGCAGGGCTTGCAGCTCAACCGGCAAGGCGGCGAAGCTGTCGGCTGCCAGGCCGGCCTGCAACGTGTCGTCCATGCGCGCCAGCAGCGCGCGCGCCTTGGCGTTGTAGAGCGAGAAGGCCGCCACCACGGCCACCAGCGCCAGCAGGATCAGCGGGCCGCGCCATCGCCGGTCGCTGGCGGTGGGGTGGCGGCGCAGGTCCACCAGGCCGTTGATGGCCCAGCGCAGCGCCATCATGGCCGGCGCCATCAGCAGCGCGGCCGGTATGCTCAGCACCACGGCGATGATAACCAGCCGGCCCAGGCTCTCGTCGATGCCAGCCAGGCCGCGCACGACCGTCACGGTGACGCTGGCCAGACTGGCCAGCGTCACGCCGCTGGCTGTGGTGTAGGGCCAGGCGCAGATCAGCCCCAGCAGCTGTCTCTTATACACATCT
>JACSRL010000237.1 GCA_014879765.1 Anaerolinea sp.
ACCTCAGCCGGCGCCTCGTAGACCGACGGCGCGGCCGGCGGCTCGGGGATGTACTGCTCCGGCACGATGGAGGTCTCCCACGGCCGGGCCCCCAGGCCGATCTGGCCGTAGAGGTGCGACTGGATCATGGTGGTGAGGAACTGGGCCGCCGGCAGGGTGACCAGCAGGCCGACCACACACAGAATCATGCCCACGATGGCGCCTATGGTGAACATGACCGCGCTGGCGACCAGCACCATGATGGCGGCGACGATGACATTGCCCAGGTGCTGGCGGGTGAAGGCCAGAATCTCGCCGAAGCGGAAGGCGCTGCCAAGATCTTCGCTCTCGGCCAGACGGATGTAGATCGCCGGGGTGGCCAGCATGACGATGACGCTCCAGATCACCGCCAGGCAGCCAAAACCGGCCGCCAGCAGCCCACCGGCCATCGCGGTGCTGTCGTTGTTGCCCATCAGCGCAAAGCCCACGCCCATGGGCAGGGCGATGATGATGGCAGGCAGGGACCAGACCAGTACCGCCACCGCGGCCTTGACGCCCAGCACCAGCCATTCACCCCAGCGGTCGCGCCATTCGGGCATGGGGTAGAGTTCCCCCTTGCGCACGTTGCGCAGCACCTCCAGCCCATAGCCGGCGATGATGAAGTAGCCCAGAATGCCGACCAGGATGGACGACAGCAGGCTGGACAGAATCAGCACCAGGGTACCGATAGCAACCTTGGTGACCCAGCGTGGGTCCTCGAAGACAAAGCTGAAAGATTTGCCAATGTTCATGAAAACTCTCCTCTTGAGCAGGACTTGTCGTCGCCGCCGCCGGCCCGCGGCCGGGGCTGCCATGAATTATACTCAACCCTGACCTGGCTGGCAATCGACGAGGCTGCGGACGCGGGGCGCCGCAGCCTCGTGAACGTTCAGGACTTTCAGAGGTGGATCAGTTGTCCGCTTCAGGCGTGACGATGATCGTGCCATCAGGCCCTACGACCATGGTGGTTTCCTTGGGCTGGCTGCCGGCCGGAGCCGCGGGCGGAGCCGCCTTGGTCACGCTGGTCCGCGACTGGCGCGGCTTGCCAGGCCCGATCTGGGCGTACAGGTGGACTGTTACCAGTGTGCTCAGCATGGCGGCTGCGGGCAGTGTCAATGCCAGGCCCACGCCGCACAGCAGGACGCCAACCACAGCGCCCACCAGCAGCAGGGCCAGTGAGAGCAGCACCGAGAGCAGCACGGCAATCACTACGTCGCCGATGCGGTCGCGGGTCCAGACGTAGATGGCGTTGAACTGGAAGCCGCTGCTCAGCTCGCGCGTCTCGGCCAGCCGCAGGTAGATGGCGGGGGTGGCCAGCGCCAACACGATGCCCCACAGCAGCCCCAGGCAGCCTGCCGCGGCCACGGTGACGCCGCCGAACAGGTTGAGCAGCCCGCTGCCGCTGTCCAACATGCTGCTGCCGATGCCGCTGAACATGTTCAGCACGATGATCGGCAGACTCCAGACAAAGGTGATCAGCAGCAGCTTCAGGCCCTCCACCAGCCACTCGCCCCACTGATCGCGCCACTCCGGCAGCGGCCGGGTCGAGCCGGCGCGCACGTTGCGCAGCACGTCCAGGCTGTAGCCGGTGACGATGGCCAGGCCGAGAAAGCCGACCAGAACAAAGGTCAGCGGCAGGCTGACCAACAGGATCAACGAGCCGATCAGCACCTTCGAAAACCACTGCTTGTCCTCGAAGATGAAACGAATTGACTTGCCAACGTCCATGGGTATTCTCCTTCAGTTTGCACACGGATGTGTCAGGTGTGATGGTGCGCAGTCTGAAGTCTATACGCAAGGTCGCGGGGAAGGTTGCAGGGGAAGGGGGAAGGGGAAAGGATGAAGGATGAAGGATGAAGGATGAATGGGGAAGGGAGGAGTTCAGAAGGGCAGGTCCCATTGGACGGTCAGCCAGGCGCGCAGCAGGTTGATGGCGAGCAGTTCGAGCAGGGCCAGGGCCAGGCCAGCGATCAGCAGCGGCAGCGCGTCGCGCCAGCCGGCCACCTGGCCCTCCCGCTTCAGGGCCAGCACCACCAGCATGGTGTTGACCAGGGCCAGCATCATCAGCGCGCCGGCGACGCTGAGCAGCGCCAGGGGGTAGAGCAGCGGCGCCCACTGGCTGCCCACGGCCGCGGTGATCAGCGCCACCAGGCCAACCAGCAGCAGCAGCTCGCGCAGGCTGCCCACGGTGGGCCGCGGGCTGGGCTGCGCCCAGAGGGTCACGCTGAAAAAGGGCAGCACCAGGCTGATCAGCGCCACCCCCTGCATGGCGCCGGTGGTGGTGCGCAGGATGTTGTGCGGCTCGTACAGGTGGGGCGCGCCGGGGAAAAAGGTCAGGTAGGAGTTGAGGCCGTCCAGCGCCCACGCGGCCATGAAGCCCAGCAGAACCAGGGTCACGGCCGCGGGCGGCAGCTTGGCGGCCTTGCCGCGGCCCAGCGCGATCAACAGCAACAGACCGGCCAGCGCGCCCAGAAACTGCCCGCTGCAGCGCGCGCAGAGCGGCAACTGCCGTCCGCCGAAGAAGGGGGAGCGGATGGGGATCTGATGGCAGATGCCATAGCCCACGTGGTCGGCCTTGTCCAGCAGGCCGCCGGGGGTGATGACCCAGATCAGGGCGATGACTGCCAACCCGCCGGCCAGCAGCAGCCAGTCCAGCCAGGGCGCGCGGCGCGCGGCAGGCGGCGCAGGGGTATCGACGTGTGGTTCTTGGTGCATAGACATCCTTCTCGGTCAGGCAGATGCGATTATACCCAACACCGGCCCCACATACTAACCGCGCACAGTTGCAGGCCTGGTGTATCTGCATTACAATTGGGGCGCAACCCGTGATGCGTAACCCGTAATGCGTAACCGGAGAGTTTTTCTGGATATGGTTCGAGTTTGCGTAGATGATTGGGTGTGGTGAGAAGGATGTGGAGGTGTGCAGGCAGTTTGGATCACGAATCCGCGAAGGTGCGCGAAGATCACGAAGCGCGAAATTCACGAATCCGCGAAGGTGCGCGAAGATCACGAAGCGCGAAGATCACGAATCCGCGAAGGTGCGCGAAGATC
>JACSRL010000120.1 GCA_014879765.1 Anaerolinea sp.
GCTATTTCAAGGTCAACAGCCAGGCCACCAGATCGTTGATCTCCTGCTCGGACAGCTTGCGCGACCAATCCTGTGGCATGATGTTGGCCACGCACTGCGCCTCAGGGTTCGACGCATTGCACCCCCTGGCCAGAAAGGCGTTGCTGTCCACAATGGCGGTGTGGATGTACTGCTCGGCGCTCTGGCCGGGGACCATGTCGCCCGCGCGGCGGGCGAGACCGGCCAGCGATGGGCCCAACAGCGCCTTGCCCGGCGCCAGCGAATGGCAGGTGGTGCAGCCGGCATTGCCGTTGAGCAGCGACTTGCTAAACAGCGCCTGGCCGCGGGTGGCGTCCCCGGCTGCGGCCGCGGCCTGCGGTGTGCCAGGCGTGGCCGCGTCCTGGCCGGAACCGCCACAGGCGGCCAGCGTGAAGGCCAGCGCCAGCAGGGCAACCAGCAAAATCGCGTTGCGCATGGAAAACTCCTTGGGGATCAACAGAGAGACTTCGGACTGCGCAGCGGCCGCCGGGCACACCTGCATGAGGCAGAGTCTCTCGCGGCCGCTGCGCAGTCCGAAGCTGGCGCGGGAGATCAGTGCAGCGTCAGCAAAAACGCCACCAGGTCATCCAACTGCTGCTGCGTCAGCGCCTCGGCCAGGTCAGGGCGCATCTGGCCCGGCTGGAAGCCCGCCACCACGTAGGCGTCAGGCTTCACCAGCGACTGCATCAGGTATTCCTCGGCCGGCATGCCCGGCACGCGGGTCTCGGCGCGCGTCGCCACACCGGCCAGCGATGGCCCCACCAACTGCACGTCCGGCTTCAGCGAATGGCAGACCTGGCAGCCCGCGCTGGCGCCGGAGGTCGCGCCGTTGAAGATGCGTTCACCCATGGCCGGGTCCGCGCTCAGGCGCGCGTCCTGGAAGGCCAGCTCAGCCCTCTGGCCGGCGGCCAGCGTCACAGCGCGATCGGCCAGCACGCGCGGCTCGGTCTGGCCCTGCTGGTCGTAGAGCAGCACCCGCACCTGGTGTTGACCCAGGGGGATGGGGAGCTGTTCCAGCAGTTGCACCGCGCGTTCCGCGCCGCGGCGCAGGGCGTAGGTGCGATCCAGCGCCACCGCGCCGTCGATCTCGACAATCAGCCGCGGCGGCGCGGCCTGGCTGGGATCCGGCGGCTGGTCGATGATGGCCGCGTCGCCGGCTGCCACCACCGGATAGCCGCTGCGATGGATCAGGCTGACTGTCATCTGCGCCTGGGCGCTGGCCGGCGGCTGGAAGGGGACCATGGTGGACAGCACCGACAGCGCCACCGCCACGAAGAGCAGCCCCAGCGCCGGCGCCAGGCCGCGCCGGTTGAGCTTGTCGAAGCTCAGCGCATAGGTGGTGGCCGGGCCGCGGCCCTCGCCGGCCAGGGCGCGCGGGAAATCGTTGGGCGCCAGCCAGCCGCCGCTGACCGGCGCGCCGATCAGCTCGCGGCGCAGGCGGGGCATGCGCTGGCGGTCGATGCGCGCCTGCATCCACAGGTTGCCCTCACGGTTGGGACAGTCCTCCGGCGGGCAGCCGACGAATTGCACCTCGGCTGCGCCCGCGGCCAGGGCATCGCGGGCCAGGTCGGGATGGGCCATGCCCACGCAGGGCAAGGGGATCACTTCCAGATGCGCGCCGGCCGCGGCTGTGATCTGGCTGCCGCGGCCGCCGCCAAAGAGCTGGGCATCGGCCCGCTCCAGGTAGCTGCGCGCGCCCGCCTGGGCATGGCGTTCACAGGTGAAGACGACGCGCACCGGCTGGGCTGTCTGCGCGGCCGCGCGCGCCACCGTCTGCTGCCACAGCGGCTCGGCCGGCTGATCCCCCAGGGTGATGGCCACGGGGGGGCAACTGCCGACGCAGATGCCACAGCTCACGCACAGGGCGGGGTCGATGATCGCCAGCAGCTTGTGGGCCTCGCCCGGCGGGCGCTCGATCATGGTGATAGCGCGGTAGGGGCAATCGGCCGCGCACAGGGTGCAGCCGGTGCAGCGCTCGTTGTGTACGATGGCCGGCTGCAGGCGCTGGCGCACCAACAGCCAGGGGATGGCCGTCGCCAGCGCCAACACCAGCACAGTCGCTCCCCAGAAAAGCGCAGGCGGCCAGCGCAGCGCGGCCGGCAGATACCAGAGCAAAAAGATGTCCAGCGGCACCTGCGCCGGCGCTTGCAGTGGGTCGGCCGGCGCCAACATGCCCACGGGAATGAACAACGCGGCCACCACCAGGGGGATGCTCAGCAGCGCCATCCAGTAGCGCGGAGGCAGCACCTTGGCCCGCCGCAGCCGCCGGATGTGCAGGATGAAAAAGAGGCCGATCAGCGCCGACAGCAGCAGGTGGACAGTCAACACCCCCAGCGCGAAGAGCCAGCCGCCGCCGGCCGCCTCGGTCAGCATGAAGCGGTTGAGGAAGGCCACGCCCCCGCCGCCGCCGGCCAGCAGATCCACCAGCGCCTGGTTGAAGAGCTGGGCCCGCTGGTCGAAGATCAGCCAGTAGCCGGTCAGCCCTGCGGCCCAGACGAAGAGCACCAGCACGATGCCGGTGGTCCAGGCCAGCCAGCGCGGCCCGCGAAAGCGGTCCATGAAAAACATGCGCCAGCCGTGCAACAGGGCGGCGATGACGGCCAAGACTGAGGCGTAGCGGTGCAGGGCGCGGGCGAAACGGCCCAACAGGTTGGCCTCCATCTTGGCCACGGCCTGATAGGAGGCGTCGAAACCGAACTGGTAGAAGAGGGTCAGGTAGATGCCGGTGACCAGGATGATCAGCAGGGCGAAGAGGGTGATGGTGCCGGTGTGGTAGAGCGGGTTCCACTCGGCTGAACGCACCCAGCGCACGATGGGTCGTTCAACGGCCAGGCTGAGCCGCTCCAGCCCGTTGAGGGTGCGCCGCACCGGGTTGGCCTGGCGCAGCGGCCAGTCGATGGCGGCGCGGTCGGCCGGCTCGCCGGGGGGCGATTTTGTCTGATCGAGGGACTGGAGGTCTGACATGAGCAATAGAAACCGTGCGCAACCGATCCGAAGGCGTCCCGCCGCACGGGGCCGGCGAGACGCCTGGCAGATCGCAACCGATCCGA
>JACSRL010000722.1 GCA_014879765.1 Anaerolinea sp.
GGGCTCGGTCAGAGACCGGCCCGAGCGATGGGTGTTTCCCAGAGGGGCTCGGTCAGAGACCGGCCCGAGTGATGGGTGTTTCCCAGAGGGGCTCGGTCAGAGACCGGCCCGAGTGATGGGCGTTTCCCAGAGGGGCTCGGTCAGAGACCGGCCCGAGCGATGGGTGTTTCCCAGAGGGGCGGCCCGAGCGATGGGTGTTTCCCAGAGGGGCGGCCCGAGCGATGGGCGTTTCGCGGTAGACCTCAGCCAACGACATAGTCCACGCGCGCCTCGCGCGCCAAGACATAGCTCATGCCGCCCACCTGGCGGGCCAGGCCCTTCAGCTCCAACAGCGCCAGGGTGCTGGAGACGGTGGGCGCCGGCAGATCGGCCGCGCGGCCCAGCTCATCCACATGCGTCGGCTCGGCCGAAAGCAGGTCCAGCACCGCCCGTTCGATGGGCGTGGTGGGCACCGCGGCCCGCACCTCGGCCTGCTGGGTGATCTGGGAGAGATTCAGCTCCTCCAGCACGTCGCTGACCGTCAACACCGGCTTGGCGCCATCCTGGATCAGGCGATTGGCGCCCTCGCAACTGCGCTGAAAGATGCTGCCCGGCACAGCAAAGACCTCACGGCCCTGCTCGGCGGCAAAATCGGCCGTGATCAGCGCACCGCTGCGCGCGCCGGCCTCGACCACAATGATGCCCAGCGACAGGCCGCTGATCAGCCGGTTGCGCGGCGGGAAATTGCTGCGCTCTGGGCGGGTGCCCAGCGCGTATTCGGAGATCAACGCGCCCTGGTGGACCAACTGCTCGGCCAGCCGCCGGTTCTGCTCAGGATAGATGATATCCACGCCGGAACCGAGCACGGCCAGGGTGCGGCCGCCGGCATCCAGCGCGGCCTGGTGCGCGGCGGCGTCGATACCTGCGGCCAGGCCGCTGACCACTGTCACGCCGTTGCGCGCCAGGTCTGCGGCCAGATGGCGGGCAGCTTCCTTGCCGTAGACGCTGGCCTGACGGGTGCCGACCACGGCCACCGCCCAATCGTCCTCCGGCAGCAGCTCGCCCTTGATGTAGATCACCGGCGGCGGATCGTGGATGTTGCGCAGGTTGATGGGGTAGTCTTCGCTGTCCCAGGTCAACACCTTGACCGCGGCCTGCTGCAGGCGTTCCAGCTCGCCTGCCAGGTCCAACGACCGGCGCGCCTTCAGCAGATTGTCGATGGAGCGCCGATCCAGGCCAATCTCAAGCAGGCTGGCAGCGTCGGCATGCCACGCCTCCTCGACGCCGCCGAAGAAATCGAGCAACGCCCGCAGGCGGGCCGGGCCGATGCCCAGCACCTTGTTGAAGCCAACCCAATATGCTAACTCATCCACAGCAGCCCCTCCGCCATCATGGTTGTAAACCTGAGCGAACCTACGGCTATGGCCACAGGTTCTGGCAACCTGTGCCAGAACCCGTGCGCTTCTGCGACGCCAGCCTGGAGACTCCCGCCGCGCAGGGGTCTGCTTTGCTGGGGCCACCGCGCACGGCATGGCGCCAGCATAACCGATTCAGCGTTTTTTGTCAAACGGCTTGAAATCGCTCAATCCAGCAGGCCGGGCACCGGGTGGACGATGATCTCGCCGGCGTCCAGCCGTTCTTCGGCGATGACATCGCCGATGTAGGGCACCAGAATCTCGCCGGCCTCGCCCCGCACCACGAACACATCGTTGGCCGGGGTGTTGAGAATCTCCTCGATCACCCCCAGATCGCGGCCGTCGGTGGTATGCACCCGCAGGCCCACCAGTTGGAAGACGTAGTGCTCCCCTTCGCCCAAGGGCCACAGGTCGCTCTCAGGGATCTGAAGCCACTGGCCCAGCAACGCCTGGGAAGCTGTGCGGTCGTCGTAGCCCTCCAGCCGCACCAGCAGGAAGTCCTGATGGGGCCGGCTGCTGGCCAGTCGCACCGGCGCGGCGGCGGGGCCCAGGTAGACCGTCTCCAGTCCCTGGAAGCGCGCGGGAAAGTCCGTGGCCAGCGTCACTTTGACCTCACCCTTGACGCCGAAGAGCGCGGCGATATAGCCGATGGCGATGTAGCCCTCGGCGATGTCCGGGGACCGACCGGTGAAGCTTTCCAAAGTTGTGCTCCTTGCAAAGATTTCGGAAGTTGCCGCTGGCGGCCAGCGGCAACTTCCGAAATCTGTCGCGACCAGACGCGCAAAACGGGAGGCCCTTCGGCGCTCCCGTTGCCGCTGCTGTATGGGTGAACCTGCCTAGACGATTTCCAGCGAGACCTGCTTGCCCTGGCGCATGGCGGGGACGCGCACCACCACACGAATGGCATTGGCGACGCGGCCGCCGGCGCCGATCACCCGGCCCATGTCCTCGCGCGCCACGCGCAGCTCCAGCAGCGTGCCGCTGTTGGTGCGAATCTCTTTGATGCGCACCCGCTCCACGTCGTCCACCAGGTTCTCGGCGATGTACTGGACCAGGTCCTTCATGGCCTTATCCTGCGGCGCCGGCGCGTGAGGCCTCGAGCGCGGCATAGACGCCCTTGGACTTGAGCAGGCGAGCCACCGCTTCGCTGGGCTGGGCGCCGACGCTCAGCCAGTAGAGCGCACGATCGGCGTTCAGTTCGACAGTCTCCGGCTCGGTGCGGGGGTTGAAAAAGCCGATGTTCTCGATGAAGCGGCCATCGCGCGGCGCATCTTTGTCGGCCACGACGATGCGGTAACTGGGCTGCTTCTTGGCGCCTACGCGGCGTAGTCTGATCCTAACCATGGAATGTTCCTGCCATATCCTTCTTGATTTTGTCTGTAATTGACGATAACAAGCTAATCGCCCGACGTATCGCGGGCGATTGACGGGCTGTAGTATACCGCATTTAGCACAGATAGCAAAAACACGTCATGCGTTATGCGTAGCCGGGAGTGTGTGCGTGTGGGAATTGTTTCTGAGTTGCGTGAGACGTGAAACGTGAAACGTGATCGGATTGCGCACGCGCTTCTCCGGTTACGTATTACTCGTTACGCGCTTACACTGAGTCGACTGCACCCGCGGTATAATACCGCTAAGGAGTCGACAATATGGAAAC
>JACSRL010000723.1 GCA_014879765.1 Anaerolinea sp.
TGATCAACGTGGCAACGGGCGTGACGCCCTCGTGATCAGCGTGGCAACGGGCGAGACGCCCTCGTGATCGTGAATTTATGACTACTCCTCCTGAACTTTCTCCCGACCTGCGGCCGGTGCGCTATTGTCCCAACTGTGGACAACGGGTGGCGCAGAAGGCCGAAGACTGCTTCATGTGCGGCCAGGATCTGGGCGCGGGCCAGCGCAGACAGTTCTCGCTGCCCCTGCGCGACCTGTTTATGATTCTGGTGGTGCTGGGTGTGGCCTATCTCTGGTGGACGCGCGGCGGGCAGAGCGCCGATGTGGCGGCCGAGCCACCGCCCGCGGCCGCGGCCACGCTGACGCCGACCATCCCGGCCGAACAACTGGCGGCCCCTGCGCCGGAGCTGCCCCTGGCGACGCAGGCGCCGCTGACCGCGACGCTGGCCCTGACCGCCACCCCAGCGATCACCGTCACCGCGCCGCTGACTGGCACGCCAACGGCCACCCCCACGCCCATCGTCTACACCGTGGTCAGCGGCGACAATGTCAACAAGATCGCCGTCCGCTATGGCATCACTGCGCGTGAGCTGATGGCGGCCAACAACATGAGCAGCGATCTGCTTCAGGTCGACGACAAGCTGATCATCCCCACGGCCGGCAGCGGCAGCGAGGTCGTCGCGGCCACGGCCACGCCGGTGGTGTACACCGTCCAGCGCGGCGACAACGTCAACAAAATCGCGGCGCGCTATGGCGTCACCGTGCGGGATCTGATGGCCCTCAACGACATGCGCAGCGACCTCTTGCAGATCGGCCAGAAGCTGATCATCCCACGGGGCGACCTGCCGCGCGGGGCGGATGGCCTGCCCATCCTCACGCCAACCCCCACCCCCAAGAGCGCGATCTATCTGGTGGTGGTGCGAGCCGGCGACACCATCGAGACCATCGCCAAGCGGATGGGCAGCTCGGTGGATGCCATCGTCGACTTCAACGACAATCTGCACAACGCCGACACCATCATCCGGCCGGGCGAGCAGGTGATCGTGCCGGTGGGCACCATCACCGCCACGCTGACGCTGCAATCGGCCAGCGGGCCGACCTCCACCCCGGTGCCAACGCCGACCGCGACCCCCGGCCCGATCCATGCTGCGCCACAACTGCTGACGCCGCTGGATGGCGCAACGGTCACCGGGGAGACGGTGCTGCTGCAATGGCTGTCGGTGGGCGCGTTGGGCCCCACCGAGGTCTACGTGGTGCGGGTGACGCCCAGCGGCCGGACGCGCGACGAGTTCACCGCCACCACCATCGGCGCCAGCTATCGCATCCCCAACGAATGGTTGCTGAAGGAGAGCGAGCGGGGCAATCGCTTCACATGGAGCGTGCAGGTGGCTCGCGATGTGCGCACCCTGGCCGGCGACCTGAGCGGCCTGCTGGCCACCAGCCCCCCCAGCCGTCCCCGCTCCTTTCGTTGGGAGCAGACCCGGTGAATGGAATTCTCAAGCCACCCGCCGCGCCGTGGGCGGCGTGTAGACCAGACGTATGTCGTGGTTTTGGTGCTCGCCGGGGCTGACCTGCCAGACGCCGGCCGGCGGCTGGGCGTTCTGGTGATCGTAGACGCGCAGCCTTTCGAGCACGGCATCGTCCAGGCCCAACGCTGAGAGCAGGGCCTCGATGGGCCCGCCGTGGGTGAAGAGGGCCACCGGCCCGGCCGCGTCGTCGGCGGTGATCTCCTGCCAAAGCTGTTGGACCAGAGGCAGCGCGCGGGCCAGCACGATCTCCTTGTTCTCGTGTGGCTGCCACTCGTGCAGACCATCGGCCACCTCCCAGGGCGCGCCGGTGACGGCCGAGACGATCTGTGCCGTGTGCATACAGCGCTCCAGCGGGCTGGTGAACAGCCGCTGCACGCCGGCGGGCTGCAAAAAAGCAGCCAGCCCCTGCGCCTCCTCCAGCCCCTGCGGGCTGAGCGGCGGGCCGGGTGGGACAAAGTAGGGGATATCGGTGCGACTCCAGTCAGGAGTGGCGTGACGGATCAAAAAGAGTTTGGACATGCCGGCATTATAGCTGTTCAAATGACGATACCCAAAACGATCAGCCCAGGTTGCGTTGCCCGCCCGACCGTGTTAGAATCGCCGTGACCGATCTACCGAACGATCCCGAGGAGACCATGCCCCGCATCACGATCGACAACCAATCGCTTTTCTATCGCCTCAGCGCCAACGACCTGACCGGCCGCCGGCCGCCGCTGCTGCTGATCCACGGCGCAGGGGGCACGCACATGCACTGGCCGGCCAGCCTGCGCCGTCTGCCCGACTGGACGGTCTATGCGCTGGATCTGCCGGGCCACGGCAAGTCGCCCGGTCCGGGCCGCAACAGCATCGCCGCCTACTGCGACGTGATCTACGCCCTGGTGCAGGGGCTGGGGCTGGATCGGGTCGTGCTGGCCGGCCACTCCATGGGCGGCGCGATCGTGCAGGAATTCGCGCTGCACTATCCCGGCCGGCTGGCCGGCCTGGTGCTGGTGGGCACTGGCGCCCGGCTGCGGGTCGCGCCGGCCATCCTGGACGGCATCCGCAGCGACTTTCCGGCCGCGGCGCGCGCCATCACCGATAGCGTCTACGCTCCCGGCGCGCCCGCCCAGCTCAAGCGCCTCTACTTGCAGCGTTATCTGGAGACCGATCCGCAGGTGCTGTACGACGACTTCTACGCCTGCGACCAGTTCGACCGCCGCGCCGATGTGGCGCGCATCGAGACGCCCGCGCTGGTGCTGTGCGGCGAAGCCGACGTGATGACGCCGCCCAAGTTCAGCCAGTCGCTGGCCCAGACCCTGCCCCACGCCCGCCTGACCATCGTCCCCCACGCCGGCCACATGGTCGCCCTGGAAGCGCCCGAAGAAACCGCCGTCGCGGTGGAGGCGTTTCTGAAGCGTGAAACGTGAAACGTGAGGTGTGTGGGACGTGATGCTTTTCCGATTACGTAACGAGTAACCCGTAACCCGTAACCCGGAGACACTTTCCGCGATTCCGGTTACGAGTTACGCATTACTCGTTACTCATAACCCGGAGAC
>JACSRL010000637.1 GCA_014879765.1 Anaerolinea sp.
ACCGCACAACCGTGGATGAAAGTAGCGGGCTCGGTCGGAGACCGGCCCGAGCGGCTATTTTCAAGTCAGTTACTAAGGGTGTGTTCAAACACACCCAGTTCAAACAGCCACTCAGATTTGACAGCGTCGTTGACCTGGATATAATTTAGTCACCCCTAAAATAGAGTTTATTCTATGCTAACACAAGAGATCTCTGCCGCCCACCAGGACTACCTCAAAACCATCTACCTGCTGCTCAGCCGCGGCCAGGAGGCGTCGAATTCGGCCATCGCCCAGGCGCTGGGCGTGGCGCCAGCCTCGGCCACCAACATGGTCAAGCGGCTGGCCGAGGCCGGTCTGATCGAGCACGTTCCCTATCGCGGGGTGCAACTGACCGCGGCCGGCCAGCAGGTGGCGCTGGAGATGGTGCGCCACCACCGGCTGATTGAGCTCTTTCTGCACGATGTGCTGGAGATGCCCTGGGACCAGGTGCATGTGGAGGCTGAGCGGCTGGAGCACGCCATCAGCGAAGAGGTGGAGGAGGCCATCGCCCGCAAGCTGGGCTATCCCACCTTCGACCCGCACGGCGACCCCATCCCCGACCGCCACGGCCGGCTGGCCGCGGCCGGCGCGGGCCTGCCGCTGACCGCGTTGGAGCCGGGCTGTCCGGCGCGGCTGACGCGGGTACACGCCCAAGATGGGGAGCGGCTGCGCTATCTGGGCGAGCTGGGCCTCTATCCCGGCGCCCAGGTCACCGTGTCGGAGCGCGCGCCTTTCCAAGGCCCGCTGTTGGTGCAGGTCAACGGCGCGCCGCAGATGCTGGCCTTTGACCTGGCCGCCGAACTTTCCGTGGAGATGAACCATGCCTGATCCTTTGCTGGCCTTGCTGATCGGCGCGCTGCTGCTGGCGGCCGGTTTGGTGATTTTTTGGCCGCAGCGCGGCCTGCTGCCCCGCTGGCGGGCGCGCGCCCGCGTCGATGACCGGGTGCGCACCGAGGACGCGCTCAAGCACATTCACAAATGCCAGATGCGCGGCCGGCGCCCCACCCTGGAGAGCGTGGCCGGCGCGCTGGGCGTTTCCACCGAGGCGGCCGCCCGCGTGCTGGGCGCCATGCAGGCCGCGGGCCTGGTCAACGTGGCCAGCGGCGACTATGCGCTGACCCCGCAGGGGCGGGCCGCGGCCCTGCACATCATCCGCGCCCACCGCCTGTGGGAGAGCTATCTGGCCGAGCAGACCGGCTATCACGAACAGGAATGGCATCAGCAGGCCGAGCGGCTGGAGCATGACCTGCAGCCGGAGCAGGTGGAGGCGCTGGCCGCGCAGTTGGGCCGCCCCACGCACGACCCCCACGGCGACCCCATCCCCGACGCCGATGGCCGCTACGTCTATCACGGCGGCCAGCCCCTGCCCGCGCTGGCGCTGGACACCCCCGGCCGCATCGTCCACATCGAGGACGAGCCGGAGACCGTCTACGCCCAACTGATCGCCGAGGGGCTCTATCCCGGCATGGAGGTGCGGCTGACGGAGGTGTCGCCCACCCGGGTGCGCTTCTGGGCCGACGGCGATGAGCATCTGCTGGCGCCGCTGCTGGCGACCAACATCTCGGTGCGCCCCCTGCCCGCGGCCGCGGCGCCGCCGGCCGGCGTGGAGAGCGCCGAGACCCTGGCGACGCTGCGGCCTGGCCAGCAGGGCCAGGTGGTGGCCCTCTCGCCGCGCGTCCGCGGGGCCGAGCGCCGCCGCATGATGGATCTGGGCATTCTGCCGGGCGCGGTGATCGCGGCCGAGCTGATCAGCCCCAGCGGGGACCCCACCGCCTACCGCATCCGCGGCGCGATGATCGCGCTGCGCCGCGAGCAGGCCCAGTTGATCAATATCCAACGTTTGGCGGAGACGAGCGCATGAACGAGCTTACAGAACAGAAAAACGGCCACGCGGCCGCGCCGGCCCCCGACAGCCGCCAGAAGTTGAACTTCTCCGAAGAAGTTCAACTTCTCCCGTTGCCGCCGGAGCTGACCGACGACGACCCCAGCTTCACCCTGACCATCCAGCCCGCGCCGGCCGGCCACAGCGCGGCCGGCTGCACCACCTGCCCCTCGCACAACGCGGCCCACTTGCAGCGGCTGGGCATCGACATGGCCAACTGGGACTACGTGGTGGCGCTGGCCGGCAACCCCAACGTGGGCAAGAGCACCGTCTTCAACGCGCTGACCGGGCTGCGCCAGCACACGGGCAACTGGCCGGGCAAGACGGTGGGCCGCGCCGAGGGGGGCTTCGAATATGGCGGCAGCCGCTACAAGCTGGTGGACCTGCCCGGCACCTACTCGCTGCTGGCCACCAGCCTGGACGAAGAGGTGGCGCGCGATTTTATCCTCTTCGGCCGGCCCGATGTGACCATCGTGGTGGCCGACGCCACCCGGCTGGAGCGCAACCTGAACCTGGTCTTGCAGGTGCTGGAGATCACCGACCGCGTGGTGATCTGCCTGAACCTGATGGACGAGGCGCGGCGGCATGGGCTGGTGGTGGACGAGCGCCGGCTGGCGCGCGACCTGGGGGCGCCGGTGGTGCCCACCGAGGCGCGCCAGCGCAAGGGGCTGGGCGAGCTGTTGCAAGCGGTGGATGATGTGGCCACCGGCCGCCTGGTCACCAAGCCGCATCGCATCAAGAGCGAGCCGGCCGCGCTGAAGCATGCGGTCAACCAGTTGGCCGCGCAGTTGGAACGGGCCTTCCCGACCCTGCCCAACGCCCGTTGGGTGGCGCTGCGGCTGCTGGACGGCGACCCGCGCATCGTCGAGGCGGTGCAGCGCGGCGAGCTGGGCGAGCTGGCCGCGGCCTGAGCCGGCGCTGTGAGCCCTGTCGCCAGGCGTCCCGCCGGTTCGGAGCGGGCGAGACGCCCTTGGGATCGTTGTGTGAATCAGACTTGAGGTAACTGCTCAGGCTCGGCATTAGAAACCGGGTTTTTGTCTTGCAGACCAAGGTCATGGCGCCATGATAGGCCGTTGCGCAGACGAAAACCATGCCCGCACGAGAAAAACCCGGTTTCTGTACGACTGGCTGAGCAG
>JACSRL010000067.1 GCA_014879765.1 Anaerolinea sp.
GCGGCTGAGGCCAGCGAATGGAATTCGCTGGCTGACAACACGAAGGCCCCACAGGGCCTGGCGGAGTGTATTCCCAGCGGCTGAGGCCGCTTCGTGTTGTCAGACGGCGAATTCCATTCGCTGGGCCTCTGGCGGAATGTGTTCCCAGCGGCTGAGGCCGCTTCGTGTTGTCAGACGGCGAATTCCATTCGCTGGGTCTCTGGCCGGATGTATTCCCAGCGGCTGAGGCCGCTTTGTGCTGTCAGACGGCGAATTCCATTCGCTGGGTCTCTGGCCGGATGTGTTCCCAGCGGCTGAGGCCGCTTCGTGTTGTCAGACGGCGAATTCCATTCGCTGGGCCTCACGGCCCAACCAACGCGCCCGGCCGGCACAGCGCCTCCGGCGTGAAGGTCGGGTTGGCGAAGCCGTAGTCGGCCAGGCGCTGCCAACTGTCTGGCCGGCGCTGGGCAAGGGCCTGGGCCACCGCACAGGCGGCCGGCTCATCGCGCGTCGTGCGGTAGGCCGTCCACCACAGCCGCGCCAGCTCGGCCAGCGAGTCGTTGGGGTAACGCTCTCCCAGCTCCTCCACCGCGGCGTCGGCGGCCATCCGGTCGCCGGCGAAGGCGTGGGCTGTGGCCAGGCGATAGAGCGCATAGGCCCGCAGCTCATCCACCTCGTCGGGGCGGGTCCAGCAGGCCACCAGCCGCGGGTCATCGGCCGCGGCCCGGTAGGCGGCGATGGCCGCGCGGTAGTCATCCTGGCCGGCCGCGGCCTGCATGGCGGCGTCGGCGTCGAGAATATGATGGTAGAGGCAGAAGGAGGGCGCGTGGCTTTCCTGCACCAGGACGTAGGGGCCGCCGCCCAACGAGGCCCACTGCTGCGTCATGGCGCGCTGCGGCCCGGCCGCCACTGTGCCGATCACACCCCCGTGCAGCAGCAGCTCCTGGCCGCTGCCCTGCGCCATCACATCCTCCAGCCGCACCGCGGCCGAGGCCAGGGTGGTGTTGCCGTTGATCCAGGAGCGGAAGCCGCCATCCACATACGAGGTCACGTGGACGGTGGTGAAACAGACGCGCGCGCCGCAGGTGGTGTCGCTCCAGACGATGTCGGGGTTCTGATCGTCGTTGATGTCGCCCAGCGCCAGCAGATCCACGTCAGCCGCCAGCCCCGATTGGTGCAGCACCTGCCAGCCCAGCGGCCCGGCGCCCAGCACAGCCATGAGCCCCAGCGGGCCGCCGCCGGCCGCCTGGGGATTGACCAGGGCCAGGACGATCTCCGGATCGGGGCCGCCCAGCAGATCCATCTTTTCCACGGCGCCCCGGTCGTTGGCCAGCACGCCACAGCGCGCCAGATAGCTGTGCAAAATCTCCACAGAGCCGTTCCACTCGGTCAGCACCTGGGCCGCGGTGTCGATGACCGCGGTCAGATCGTCGGAACAGGGGAAACGCTCGGTCATGGCCGGGGTGATGGGCACCTGGATGCGGTCGCCGGGGCGCAACACCTGGCTGGCGCGCAGCGCACCGGGGTTGGCCGCCTGCAAGGCCGCCACGCTGAGGCCAAAACGCCCCGCCAGCACGGCCCACGAATCGCCCCGCCGCACGGTAACTTCGAAGGCCTCCGGGCTGGCCGGCTGTGCCGCCTCAGCCGGCCCCGCTGCCCCCTCCGGCAGGCAGAGCGATTGGCCGACGATCAGCCAGCCCTGCGGATGGCTGGCCGCGGCCGGGTTGGCCGCTTTCAGTGTGCTCACCTTCAGGCCCGTGCGCTGGGCCAGCTTGGACCACGAATCGCCTTGCTGTACCCGGTACCAGCGGCCATCGCAGGTGGCCTGCGCGCTGGCGGAGCCGGGCAGCGCGGCCAGCCCAACGATCAGAGCCAACGCGACCAGCAACAGCCACACGCGGGAGGGTTGGGGCTGTTTCATGGCGCTTATCCTGCCAGGCCGGCCGCGGCCAGCAGCGCCGTGGGCAGCGCGCTGCCGCCGCCCGGCCCCAACTGTCCCAGCAGCGTCCAGTAGAGGGCCAGCAGCGTCACCAGCACGGCGATGACCAGGCACAAAACGATCACACAGCCCAGCCCGGCGGCCACGCTGATCAACATCTTGTTCTCCTGCTTGGCTGCGCTCGAATGGTCAACGGGCTGCTGCATCGTATTCTGCCGCCTCCAGCGGCGCATCGACGCTGGGCCTGGCCTCCTCAGGACGTGTGCTGAGTCGCACCGCCTGGGGCAGCACCCGCTGGTCGATGAAAGTCTCGATCTGGGCCTGATAGCGCATGGCAGCCACAGCCGCGCCCATCAGCAGCACCGCCCCGCCGATGACCCACGGCGAATGCCAGTCCACCAGGCCGGCGCCGATCGCAGCCGTCACCAGGATGGACGGGGTGCGCAGCGCCAGGGCGATGGCGATGATCTTCCAGATGGCGATGGTGGTCAGGCCGGCGATGTAATAGGGCACGTCGCCGAAGGGCCCCAGCATCAGGATGAACCAGATAGGCAGCGAGTCGAGGTGCGCCACCTCTTCCCAGCGCAGCATGCGCTTTTCGCCGACCATGCGCACCACCAGCGGACGGCCAAAAGCGCGGGCCAGCAGCATGGCGACCAGTCCACCGATGATCATGCCCGTTGCGCCGTAGAGCGCGCCCACGGGGAAGCCGTAGAGAAAACCGGACGCCAGGGACATGGCATAGCCGGGAATGAATGCCACCACCACCTGCGCGGCGTTGAGGATGATCACCCCCAACGGCCCCAGCGGGCCCAGGCGATCCAGCCATGCCTGCAGCAGTTGTTCGTTGCCGAGGAAATCGAACACCGGCCGGGCATAGCGCACCGCCAACGCGGCCGCTGCCAGCAATACCACAGCCAACAGCCCAACCTTGATCCAGGGTTTCATAGCCATCATTATACGCACAACCCAGCCGCTGTCGAACTGATCTGCATTCTCACGCAAAGGCGCAAAGGTTTTCTGTCGGTCTCGCATTACCGCTGTGGCCGGTCTCTGACCAAGCCTTACCGCTGTGGCCGGTCTCTGACCAAGCCTTACCGCTG
>JACSRL010000677.1 GCA_014879765.1 Anaerolinea sp.
CATGAAAGGCCGTTGCGCAGACGAAAACCATGCCCGCACGAGAAAAACCCGGTTTCTGAACGCTGGCTGAGCAGTTACTGCCCATTTTACCCTCTGGAGATTTGTTGACCATGAACCTTCACCGTGCTTATTCTCGCCGCCAGACAGCTCTGGCGCTGTGGATTGTCCTGGTTGTGTTGTTGTCCTTCGTGTTGCTGCCGGCCGCGCCCAGCGCCGCGCAGCCGGCGTCCCCCGCGGCCGGCCCGGCCGACGGCCCCAACGCGGCCGATATCGTCGTGGACCTGGGCGATGGGCGCGTCATCACCCGCCGCGTCACCTTCAGCACTCCCACCATCACCGGCCTGCAGGCGCTGCAGCTCAGTGGCCTCGAGCTGACCACCGCTGATTTCAGCTTTGGCACAGCCGTCTGTGCCATCGAAGGGGTCGGCTGCCCGGCCACCAACTGCTTCTGCAACGCCAACAAGTTCTGGGGCTACCAGTTCTGGGAGGATTCGGCCTGGCACAGCTACATGGTCGGCGCCAGCGCCAGCAGCATCGACGACGACTCGGTGGAAGGCTGGATCTGGGGCGGCGGCAGCGACAGCCTGCCCGCGATCACCCGCGAGATCCTGGCTGCCAACGCCGCCTTGCAGTGGATGCGTCCCCAACAGAGCGCCAACGGCAGCTTCGGCAGCAACACCGGCGCCACCCTGGATGTGATCCTGGCCGTGGCGGCTGCCAACCAACAGCCAGGCGCCTGGACCGGCGCCAGCGGCGCCTCGTTGGTGGACTATGCCGCGGCCAACGCGGCCGCTTTCTCCGGCCAGAGCGCCGCGGCCGCGGGCAAGCTGGCGGCCGGCGCGGCCGCGGCCGGCCAGGACCCGCGCAGCTTCGGCGGCGTCAACCTGGTGACAGCCATCAACAACCGCTACAATCCCGGCACAGGCGCCTACGGGGCCAACAACATGGACCAGGCCTGGGCAATGCTCGGCCTGGCCGCGGCGGGCGAGGCTGTGCCGGCCGCGGCCGTCGCCCGCCTGGCCAGTCAGGCCAACGCCAACGGCGGCTGGGCCTGGGCCTCGAGCGTCGCCAGCGATGTGGACAGCACCGCCCTGGCCTTGCAGGCGCTGCTGGCCGCCGGCGCTGCGCCCTCCGCGCCAGCCGTGGCCAACGGCCTGGCCTATCTGCGCAGCGCCCAGCTCACCAACACCGACGGCGGCTTTGCCGCCTCGCCCGAACAGGTCTGGGGCACGGAGAGCAACACCAACTCCACCGCCTTCGCGGTTCAAAGCGTGTTGGCGGCCAGCCAGGACCCACTGGCTGCCGCCTGGAGCGTCGGCGATGACACACCGCTGGACTTTCTGCGCGATCAGCAGTTGCCCGACGGCGCGTTCGTCTATGTGGACCCGCCGGCCAATCTCTTCGCCACCCAGCAGGCTGTGCCGGGCCTGGCCGGCAAGCCCTTCCCCTACCTGAGCCCCGCCGTGGCGCTGCGCCGCGGGCTGGGCTGGGTGGCCAGCCAGCAGCAGAGCGACGGCAGTTTCGCCGGCTTCAACCCTGGCGCCACCATCGACGCGGTGCTGGCCATCGCGCTGGCCGGCCGCAACCCCAACGATTTCGCCGTGGGCAGCAACACCCCCATGACCTATCTCGCCACGCAGGCGCCGGCCTACGCCGGCCAGGGCGCGTCCGCAGCCGGCAAGCTGGCCGTGGGCGTGGTGGCCGGCCAGCGCAACCCGCGCAGCTTCGGCGGCGTCGATCTGGTGGCCGCCATCCAGGGCCTCTATCAACCGACCACCGGCCAATACGGCGCCGGCTCCACCTGGGATCAGAGCTTTGCCCTGTTGGGTCTGCGCGCCGCCCGCCAGCCTCTGCCGGCCGCCGCGGTACAACATCTGATCGACATCGCAGCCACCGGCGGCGGCTGGGGCTTCAGCGCCAGCGCGGCCAGCGCCGATGTGGACAGCACCGGGCTGGCGCTGCAGGCGTTGGCCGCGGCCGGCGTCGGGCTGGACAATCAGGCCGTTCGAGCCGGGCTGGCTTTCCTGGACGCGTCCCAGAACGAAGATGGCGGCTTCCCCGGCTACGGCGGAGAGACCGACCCCGCTTCCAGCGGCCTGGCGCTGCAAGGGCTGGCGGCCTACGGCCAGAACCCGCGCGGCCTGCACTGGACCACCTGGATCAGCGATGGCTCGGCCAGCGCGCTGACCTTGCACACCGCGCCGGAGACGCTGCTGGCGCTGCAAAGCGCGGCCGGCGGCTTCCCCGGCTTTTCCGGCCCCAACGATCCCTTCTCCACCTACCAGGCGCTGGCCGGCCTGAGCGGCAAGGCGTTGCCCATCCGCGCGCCGCAGCTTTGGTTTTTCCCGCTGGGCCTGAAGCGATAGCGACGAAATCAGACGCCGATGAACGCAAAAAACGCAGATCAGAAGGGTGAAACCATCCCATCTCCCCCTCTGATCTGCGTCCATCAGCGTTCATCGGCGTCCCATCGATCACTATCTCTCTCGTCGCCATGAACCGCAAGTTCCCCGATCGACCGCAGCCTCCCCCTGGCCCGGGCCGCGCGCCCCGGCTGTGGCTGCGCGCCCTGATGGGGGCCGCGTTGCTGGTCCTGGCAGCAGCCGGCGGCGTGGCGCAGGGGCAGGGGCCGCAGGGCGCACGCGCCGGGGTGGTCATCGACTTCGGCAATGGCGTGGTGGAAACCGCCTGCGTCGACTTGGGCGCGGATGGCCAGGCCACCGGCCAGGAAGTGCTGGCCGCGGCCGGCTTCGACGTGCTGATCGAGTACAGCCCCATGGGCGGCGCGGTCTGCAAGATCGGCCCCACCGGCTGCAACTTCCCCGGCCAGCCCTGCTGGTGCCAGTGCATGAGCTCCCCCTGCGTCTATTGGTCCTACAACTACCTGCAAAATGGCCAGTGGATCTACTCCACGCTGGGCGCCAGCGTGCGCACCGTACATGCCGGCGATGTGGAGGGCTGGGCCTGGGGCGCGGGCAGCATGAGCCAGGGCGCCGCGCCGCCGCTGCGCACCTTCGAC
>JACSRL010000321.1 GCA_014879765.1 Anaerolinea sp.
CTATCACCCCATCCCCCCATCTCCCTACTCCCCAACAGGTCAACGCCATGTCCCTACTCACACCGCAAAACCAAACCGCCTGCATCGACTTTCTGCGCGATCTGGTGCGCATCCGCAGCTACTCCGGCGACGAGGGCGAGATCGCCGCGCGCGTGGCCGACGAGATGCGCAAGCTGGGCTTTCATCAGGTCTACCGCGACCGGGCCGGCAACATCGTCGGCCGCGTGGGCAAGGGGACGCAGCGCCTGCTCTTCGACGGCCACATGGACACCGTGGGCATCGGCAATCCGGCCACCTGGCAGGACGATCCCTTCAGCGGCCAGGTGCAGGAGGGCATGCTCTACGGCCGCGGCTCGGTGGACATGAAAAGCGGCCTGGCCGCCATGATCTACGGCGTGCGCGCGCTGTTGGATGCCGACGCCCTGCCCAAGGGGGAGGTGATCGTCGCGGCCGTGGTGCATGAGGAGCCGGCCGAAGGGGTGGCCATCCGCTCGTTGATCGACGACGAGGGACTGTGGCCCAGCTTCGTGGTGCTGGGCGAGCCCACCAACCTGGAGATCGCCCTGGGACACCGCGGCCGCGTCGAGCTGCTAGTCAGCACCGAGGGCCGCGCCTGCCACGGCTCCGCGCCGGAGCTGGGGGAAAACGCGCTCTACGCCGCCTCCAAGGTCATCTTCGGCATCGAGCTGCTGGCCGGCCAGTTGGGCGAGGATCCCAAGCTGGGCAAGGGCAGCATCGCGGTCACCGGCATCGACTGCCCCTCCGGCAGCCGCAACATGGTGCCCGACCACTGCGAGCTGATCATCGACCGGCGGCTGACCCTGGGCGAGACGCGCGAGCGGGCTGTCAGCGAGATCCACCAGATCTTGCAGCGCGAGGGGGTGCGCGGCGACGTGAGGGTGGCCACGCGTGAGACCCGCACCTACACCGGCCACATCGATCGTGGGCTGGAATACTACCCCCCCTGGCTGATGCCCGAAGACTCGCCGCTGGTCAAGGCCGCGGCGCGCGGGGTGGAGCGCGCCCTGGAGCACAAGCCCAAGCTGCGGGTCTGGGGCTTCTCCACCGACGGCGCCTACACCCGCGGCGAGGCCGGCATCCCCACCGTCGGCTTTGGCCCCGGCGACGACCGGCTGGCGCACACCGCCAACGAGCAGGTGCGGGTGGCCGACGTGCTGCTGGCCGTGGAGGGCTACGCCCAGATCGCGCTGGAGGTCCTGGGCCGCCGATGAGACGCGCCCTGAGCCATGCGCTGGCCGATCCCTGGCTGTGGCTGCTGTTGGCCGCGGCCGCGGCCGTGCGCCTGCTGCTGCTGCCGCTGCCCGATCCCTTCGACGCGGACCTGAGCACCTTCTGGCTGCCGTGGATGGCCTACGGCGCCGAGCATGGCCTGGCGCAGCTCTACCAGCACGGCCAGCCGCTGGTCAACTACCCGCCGCTCTACCTGGCGCTGCTGGTGGGGCTGGGCAAGCTGTACGGTCTGCTGGTCCCCGGCTTCGCCTACACCCCCTTGCAGAGCGTGCTGATCAAGCTGCCAGCGACGTTAGCGGACCTGGGGATCACGCTGTTGCTCTACAGCACAGCCGCACAGCTTGTCACCCTGACAAAGGGGGATGCTTCGGCCACCCTCAGCATGACAGGTGTCACCCTGAGGCCCGGCGAAGGGTCTCGCTGGTTTCCTCTGCTGGCGGCGGGGCTGTGGGCGCTGAACCCGGCCATCATCTACGTCAGCGCGTTCTGGGCGCAGGTTGATTCCATCCACACCCTCTGGCTGCTGGCCGCACTGCTGGCCGCGCTGGCCCGCCGCTGGGGCTGGAGCGGCCTGTTCATGGCGCTGGCGCTGCTGACCAAGCTGCACGCTGTCGTGCTGCTGCCGCTGTTCGTCGTTCTGGCCTGGCGGGACAGCGGCCGCGCCGTGGCCCGGGGTGCGCTGGGGCTGGGCGGGATGCTGGCGCTGGGCCTCGCGCCGCTGGCGCTGGCCGGCGCGGGCAACTCCGTGCTGGCAGCTTACTTCGGCTCGGTGGGCTTCTATCCCAAGCTGGCGGTCAACGCCTTCAACGGCTGGTTTCTGGTGCAGACGCTCAGCGCCCGGCTTCTGGGCCGCGAGCTGCTGGACACCGCGGCCATCGCCGGGCCGGTGACGCTGCGCTGGGTTGGCCTGGCGCTGCTGGCCGGCTACACGGCGTGGCTGCTGGCGCGGCTGTGGCGTGTGCTGACGGCGCGCGCCAGTCAGCCGGCCGCGACGCGGCTGTTGATTTTCCTGGCCGCGGGCCTGCTGGTCTTCGGCTTTTTCAGCCTGGCCACCGAGATGCACGAGCGCTATGGCCTGCCCGCGCTGGCCTTCCTGGCGCTGCCCGCGGCCAGGTGGCGGCGCGTGTTGTGGCCCTATCTGCTGCTGAGCGCGGTGTTCACCTTTAACCTGGTGCGGGTGTTGCCCTGGGGCGCGGGCATCTTCCGGCTGCTGGAGAGCATCCCCGGCGACCGGCTGCTGGCGTCGCTGGCCAGCGTCGTGCTGTTTGTCTGGCTGACGCTGCTCTACCGGGCTGAGACCAGGCGGCAACACCGGGCCGCGCCGGCCAGCCGCGCCGCGAGGGCAGGGTCATGATGAGCGATCGACGCTTCTGGCTGCTCTTCGGCGCGGCGCTGCTGATCCGCCTGCTGCTGCTGCCGCTGCCCGAGCCCATCGACTTCGACCTGGCCTATTTCTTCTTCCCCTGGATGCGCTACAGCGCCAGCCACAGCCTGGTGGAGCTCTACCAGGCCGGCGAGCCGCTGGTCGACTATCCGCCCCTCTTTTTGCTGCAACTGGTCGGGCTGAGCAAGCTCTACGCCCGTTTTGTCCCCAGCCTGGAGATCACCCCGCTGCAATATGCGCTGATCAAGCTGCCGTCGGTAGCGGCCGATCTGGCCACGGGCGCGGTGATCTACCTGGCGGTCGAGGGGATCGAACGACGCCTTGTAGGGGCGGGGTCACCCCGCCCGGTAGAGACGGATTCACGACGCCTTGTAGGGGCGGG
>JACSRL010000724.1 GCA_014879765.1 Anaerolinea sp.
CCATCAGCATGCTGATGGCCTCTGCCAATGCCTCGACATCAGGTTCCACAATCACTCCCGTTTGGTCATGGACCAGTATGTCTGGCAGACCGCTGGAGCGGGTGGCAATGACGCACTTGCCCATGGCCATTGCCTCCAGAATCGTGGTAATCCCGGCCGCCTGCAGGGTTTCGACAACGGGTGTGACAACCAGCGTGGCATTGACATAGAGGTCACGCAGCTCGGCATAACTCAATCGCTGAGCGATGACCTGAACGTTGGCCGGGATCGCAGTGAGTTCGCCGCGGCCCGCAGCCATCCATGCGCTGGAAGCCTTGATGACCACGTGCTGATCGAGATGGCGCACCGCTTCCAACAGCAGCTCGTAGTTGCGCATCTCGGCGCCTACTGACAGGATGAAGGGCGGCATGTCCGAAGAACTGGCCTTGCCTGGATCGAAAAACGTGGTGTCCACGCCTTGTGAGATGGCTACCGCTGGCGACCTGGCAGGATCAATGGTTTGACGCAGTTGCTGGGCCTGGCGCTGAGTGACACAGATCCAACCATCGACCGCAAGCCAGTGGTGGGTAATGCGCAAGAATCTCAACCAAGCGGGCGAGAAGACGCGATGGACGTATACTGCGTGAACAAAGCGGCGTCTGTGCAAGAACGCGCCAATCAGCGCCATAGGCAGTCCCCACGTCTCGCCGGTGGAATAGACAATGCCGTCGCTGGGAATCTGTCTTATCACCGACAGCGCGGCGCGGAAATTGCCTGCCAGGGATCGCAACACGCGGCTCACTTTGTGGCCGCGGAATGCGGTTGGCGGCGGCGCACACTCGACCACCGTTGCATCCAGTTGTTCAGCCACGAGGCGATAGTCAAGCCGCGGAGCGAGACCGGCTACACTGTCCGCAATGCGGTCTTTGTTCTCAGGGCCAACCAGGATGAAGCACGAATAGTGTGTGCTCATTGCCAATTCGCCGACAGCAGAGATTCTAGCGACGGCGCCATCGCTTCTTGCAAGGTTCGATAGGCTGCGGCGATCTCGCGGGCCGGTAGATCGGGATAGGCGTGCGCCAGAGGAGAATGATCTGGTTTGGTTTGCCAAAGCCGTGCTTTCAACCAGTAGATCCGTTTGACTATGCTTCCCTGTCTGCGCCCATGATGCTTGCAGATGAAACGGATGCGTGATTGATAAAAGTGCAGCATTGTAATGATGAAGCGCTGTCGAGAAGCTGCACGCGCTAAGTGATACACCTGGGCTTGAGGGACCAACAGCACATCCCAGCCGGCTGACCTGGCTCGATAACACCAGTCAGTCTCCTCGGTGTAGAGCCAGAAGCTCTCGTCCAATGGGCCGATGGCCTCGACTACCTCGCGCTTGATCATCAAGCAGGCGCCGGAAACCCAATCGACCGATTGCACGCTCAAGTCGCCCGCTGTCGTGTTGACCTGAATAGTCTTGCGCACGGAGCCAAGTCGCCGGTTGAGCAGCGGCAGTTCGCTCCACAGACTGGGGTAGATGCCGATGGATGTCTGTAGCGTGCCATCGGCATTGAGCAGTTGCGCGCCGGCGATTCCCGCCGTGGGCTGCGCCGCCAACACCTGCCACAGCCGTCTGATGGCTCCTTCGGTGACTACCGTGTCGGGGTTGAGCAACAGAAGATGCCCGCCCTTTGCCGTTCTCAGGGCCAGATTGTTGCCGGCCGCAAATCCGAGGTTGTCCGAGCTCTCGATCAGTGTCACCCACGGAAAGCGTTCTCGCACCATGGCCGCGCTGCCGTCGGTGGAGGCGTTGTCGACGACGATGGTTTCGGTGATCGGTGATCCGTAGCCGGTAAACGGTGATCGGTGATCGGTGGTCGGTATCTGAGCACCGTTTACCGATGACCGTTCACCGTACACCGACTCCAGGCAGCCCCCCAGCAGATCGCGCGTGTTCCAGTTGACGATGATGATGGAGAGATCGATGTCTTGTACCGGTGTAGGTGTGGTCACTGGTTTGCCGAAGTTGGATGTCATGCAGCCATAACTTGAAGTTGGACGCGGTAGCCCAGCCTGCGCAACATGTCTTCGCAGTCGCTCCAGCTCAAATTAAAGGCCCGCACATCGGCTACCCCCAAACGAGCAACGACATCGCGCGTGGTGGTGAAATGATTCTCGTCGAACTCGGCCTCCATCATGGCCCACTCAGCCCAGTCCACCAGCTCTCTCAGGCTGGTGGTATGATATAAATACCCCGCCAACTGTTCAGCAACCATATGACGATTGATAGCCATGAAACTCACTCCGTTACCTGGCGGTGGCCTTGGTCGATGGGATACTTTTCATGTACCTCGACCAACTGGCCCGTGCCGTTGTAGATCTGTTGACGATGACGATCGAGAGGGCTACTTCATCCACTCTCGACCTGCCTCTCGACTTGTGGTATGTCTTCCAACGCGACCAACCCGCCGAGGAAGAGCCAGACCAATACACTGGCCTGAAAGCCCTGAAAGCCGATGTTGTAGACGAAGGGCAAGATCCAATCGGCCAGCGCCATGATCACCAGGGCGCCGACGCCGGCGGCCAACATGCCGTTGACGTAGGCCGCGGCGAAGCCACTGGCGTAACGCTGCCGCAGGCGATGGCCCAGCCGCCCTATCTCGACCACGAACCAACCAAAAAGCGCCAGTCCCACCAGTCCTACGTGGGCGAAAAGATCGACGTAGTTGTTGTGGGAGCTGACCACGGCGCCGATCCACAGGCGGTTGCCTGGGAGCACCAGCGGTTGCGTCGCCGCATAGGGGCGGTAGGCGGCCGGGCCCAGGCCGGTGATGGGATTGCGCAAGGCGACGTCGATCACCCGCCCGATCAAGACCAGACGCGACGCCCCGCTCTCATCCCACTCGGCATCGCCGCCGGCGAAGTCGTAGACCGCGGGGAAGAGCACGCCGGAGAGCGCAGCCAGCAGCGCCAGCGCCCTGTCTCTTATACACATCTGACGCTGCCGACGACGGA
>JACSRL010000208.1 GCA_014879765.1 Anaerolinea sp.
CCGAGATCTACACTCTCTCCGTCGTCGGCAGCGTCAGATGTGTATAAGAGACAGGTCGGTCCCCGTGCCGATGGCCATGCCGATGTCGGCCTGGGCCAGCGCGGGCGCGTCGTTGATGCCGTCGCCGACCATGGCGATGAGAGGGTGAGGGGGTGAGGGGGTGACAGCGTGATCGGTCTGCGCGCCGGCCGCCTGCAGCCTTCTGACCTCGTCGGCCTTTTCGCCGGGGAGGACTTCGGCCAGGACGCGGTCGACGCCCACCTGCTGGGCGATGGCCTCGGCCGTGCGCTGGTTGTCGCCGGTGAGCATGGCCACCTGCACGCCCATGGCGTGAAGCTGGTCGATGGCGGCCTTGGAGGTCGGCTTGACCGTGTCGGCCACGGCGATGACGCCCACGGCCTGGCCGTTGATGGCCACCAGCATGGCGGTCTTGGCCTCGGCTTGCAGCCGCGCCACCTCGCGCTCCAGATCGTTCAGCGCCACGCCGCGCTCGCTCAACATGCGGGCCGTGCCCACCATCACCTCATAGCCATCGACCGCCGCGATGATGCCGCCGCCGGCCACGGCCTGAAAGGCCTGCGGCTGGCTCAGCGTCAGCCCCTCAGCCCTGGCCGCGTCCACGATGGCCTGCCCCAGCGGGTGTTCCGAGACGCTTTCGGCCGAGGCGGCGAGCTGGAGGAACGATGAAGGCGGAATGATGAATGACCGCGAAGCGTCCGGACTCCGGACTCCGGACGCTTCGCGGTCATTCATCCTTCCGCCTTCATCATTATTCACAATGTCCGTCACCCGCGGCCGGCCTTCGGTGATGGTGCCGGTCTTGTCCAGCACCACGGTGCTCAGGCGGGCGGCGCTCTCCAGCGCCTGGGCGTCTTTGATCAGGATGCCGTTCTCCGCGCCGACGCCGGCGCCGGCCATGACGGCCGTAGGGGTGGCCAGGCCCAGCGCACAGGGGCAGGAGATCAGCAGCACCGCCACCGCAAAGAGCATGGCGGTGGTGAAATCGGCGCCGCCGATGAAATACCAGGCCAGGAAGACCACCACGGCCAGGATGAGCACGGCCGGCACGAAGACCGCGGCCACCTGGTCCACCAGACGCTGGATGGGGGCCTTGGAGCCCTGCGCATCCTGCACCATGCGCACGATCTGGGCCAGGGCGCTGTCGCGGCCGACCTTGGTGGCCCTCAGGCGGAAGCTGCCCGACTTGTTGATGGTGGCGCCGATCACCTCGTCGCCCGGCCCTTTGTCCACCGGCAGGCTTTCGCCGGTGACCATGCTCTCGTCCACGGCCGACTGGCCGCTGATGACGATGCCGTCCACCGGGATCTTCTCGCCGGGGCGCACGATCACGATGTCGTTGACCTGAACCTGGTCGATGGGCAGCTCGATCTCCTCCTCACCGCGCACGACGCGCGCGGTCTTGGCCTGCAAGGAGAGCAGCTTGCGGATCGCGTCGCCGGCCTGGGTCTTGGCCTTCGCCTCCAGATATTTGCCCACCATGATCAGGGTGATGATCACCGCGGCCGACTCGAAGTAGAGGTGCGCGTCCAGCCCCAGCAGCAGCACCACCAGGCTGTAGCTGAACGCGGCCAGCGAGCCCAGCGCGACCAGGGTGTCCATGTTGGCGGTGTGGCCCTTGGTGGCGGCCTTCCACGCGCTGTTCAGGAAGGGCCAGCCCACCCAGAACTGCACCGGAATGGTCAGCGCCAGCAGGATCCAGCCGTAGCCGGGGATGTGCGGCCAGAGGCCGAAGTCGTGGCCCATGCTCAGCACCATGATGATGCTGGAAAGCACGATGCCCACCGTGAGACGGCGTTTGCGGTCGTTGAGCTCGGCGTTGCGCGCCCGCAGCTCCGCGTCCTCGTCCAGCTCCGCCGCGCCGGCCGGCGGCTCGATCACCTTGTAGCCGATCTCTTCGATGCGCCGCGCCATCTCGCCGCGCGTGACGACGGTGGGCAGATAGCGCACCTGCGCGCTTTCGCTGGCATAGCTGGCCGTGGCCTCCAGCACGCCATCCATGCGCTTGAGGGTGCGCTCGATGGTCATGGCGCAGTTGGCGCAGGTCATGCCGGCGATGGGCAGGGTGAGCGTGGCCTCGGGCACGCTGTAGCCAACCGCTTCGATGCGCTGCACGAAGTCCAGCGGCTTGAGCAGGGCCGGATCGTAGATGATCTCGGCCCGCTCGTTGGCGTAGTTGACGTTGGCCTCCACCACACCATCGGTGCGCTTCAGCGTGCGCGTGATGGTGTTGGCGCAGTTGGTGCAGGTCATGCCGGCGACGGGGATGGAAAGGCGTTTGGTGGTCATAGTCGGAAGGATGAAGGATGAAGGATGAAGGATGAAGGATGAATCCGGATTCCGGATTCATCCTTCATCCTTCATCCTTCATCGTTTGGTTCATCTGTGGCTGGCGAATACCTGTGTGCTGCCGTTCTTGTCGAAGGCGATGACGTCGTAGGGCTGGGCGGGCTGGCCGGCGACTTCCATGCCGGGGGAGCCGACGGGCATGCCGGGCACCGCCAGACCGATGACGCCGGCCGGCCGTTCAGTCAGCAGGCGATTGACGTCGGCCACAGGCACGTGGCCCTCGATGATGTAGCCATCCACGATGGCTGTGTGGCAGGACTGGAGCGCCGCTGGAACCTGGCTCACCGCCTGCTCCGCCGCGCGACTGTTGAAGTCCTTGGCGGTGACGGGGAAGCCGTTCTGTTCCATGTAGGCCATCCAGTCGCCACAGCAGCCTCAGGTGGGCGAGCCAAAGACGGTCACTTCGGGCAGGCTTTGGCCAGAGGCTGGCTGGCTGGCCGTGGGCGCTGCTGGCGTCGCCGGCGTCGCGCAGGCGGCCATGAGGCTGGCTAAGGCAAGAAAGAGGATCACTTGCTTCATGGGTTCTCCTGGGTTCAGTGAACGGTGAACGGTGAACGGTGAACAGTGAACGGTGAACAGTGAACGGTGAACAGTGAACGGTGAACAGTGAACGGTGAAC
>JACSRL010000364.1 GCA_014879765.1 Anaerolinea sp.
GCAATGCGACACGTGAAGCCAATTCACACTACGAAGTCAAGCGCAAGTGCCCGGCACCTGAACAGTTACCACTGTTCACTGATTACTTCGCCGATCCTAGTGTCCGGTAATCGTAGACCTCGTTGATCGAATCGACCACATCCTGCAGGCTGGTGACCTCACTGGCGATGTCGGCGCTGAGACGCTCGGCGCGGTCGCTGTCGACCTCCTTGCTGCCCACCAGCAGAATCTGGCTGTAGACCGTGCCCAGCGCGGCCAGCGAGCTGTCCAGTTGCAGATCGGCGCGCTGCATGCGGTTGTCCAGCTCGGCGATGTTGTCCTGCAGGCGGCGCTGGTCGGCCAGGGTCGTCTCCAGTTGCTGATGCACGCGCGGGTCGCTCTCGCGCTGCAAACGTGCTTGCAGGGTGGGGATGCTGTCCTTCAGCCCGTCGCGGTCGCCTTTGATGATAGGATCGCCGCGGTAGGCATCCAGCCGGCGGGCCAGACGCACCATGTTGCCGATCCAGTCGTAGATCTCGGCCGTGGTGCGCTGCATGCGCTGCTTGAGAATGCCATCCTTCTGGCTTTTGATGGCCGCCTTGATCTGCACGTGGTACTCTTCGGCCTTCTTCAGTTTCTCCTTGAGTTCACGGTCGCGCAGGCCGCTGACGTTGTACTTCTCGCGGAAGAGCTGTTCGACGGCCTGCTCGCGCTCCCGGGGGTCCTTCAAGCTGCTCCAGGTCATCAGCGCGACGCCGGCCGCGCCCAGCAGCAGCCAGGTCCACGCGCCCCACCAGGGCAGCATGCCCGGCAGCGGGCTGGGCAGGAAAAAGGCCAACAGGATCGCGCCGGCCAGGATGACCGCATTCTCGGCGCGAATCAAGGCGTGCTCGAAGATGGCTCGCTGAGCCTGGCGTTCGATGGTGTCGTGGATCGATTCGCGGGGCATGTCAGAGATCTTCCCACTCCTCGCGCGTGATACCAGCCTGGATCAGCAATTCAGCCAGCGGCGGCCGGCTGATATCGCTTTTATGCGGATTCGGAATCCTCAGCTTTTGTTCGCCACGTATCATATACTGGTGATTGCCGCCCGAATAGGGGCCTTCGAACCCAAAGAAGCGTAGATTTCGGATAAGCTGAGACCTCGAAATCGGTCCGAGTTTCGGCATCAGGCTGGCTCCAGCGCACCATCAAGACGAAGGCTATTGACGACCGGGAACGAGTGGCCTAAACGCAGCCCAAGCAGGATCCATCCTTCCAGAGCGCTCTGTAGTTCCTGCCGACATGCTTCCAGGCTGTCGTCATTGGCCCAGACCCCTTGAAAGCCTGGGATTTCGCCGAAGTAACTGCCGTCTTCCAGAATCTTGTAGCGAGCCTTGTGCATGGCAGCCTGAATGTACTCAGTGATCATCTCGTCGTCCTCAACTAAAAATAAGAACTCAATAGTCGGTAAAGTTGTCTGATCGTGTTCAGATCGCCCTGGCGCACCTGGCCGCCGCTGCTTTCGGCGATGGCGCGCAGCACATCGTAGTCGGCGTCGTCGCCAAAGGCAATCGTGAAGATCACCACCGGCACGCCCTGGCTGTTGCCCTGCTGGATCTCGCGCTGCAGGTTGCGCAGCGAGATGTGCGAGTTGTTCTCCTGGCCATCGGTCATCACCACGATGGCGTTGATGCGCTCGGTGTCGCCAAGCTGTTGCAAGCGCACATAGGCCGTGCGCACGCCATCCAGCAGCGCGGTGTTGCCATAGGCCTGAAGCTGATCGATGTTCTGTTCGATCTGCCAGCGGTTGTTGGTCAGCGTGTCCAGCGGCGCGATGTTGTTGACCGTGCTGCTGAACTCCACCAGGCCCACGCGCTCCTCGTTGCCCTTGATCTGAGCCATGAACTCGTGCAGGGCGGCTTGGGCGGCAGCCATCTTCTGCCCTTCCATGCTGCCGCTGGTGTCCACCACCAGGAAGATGTTGGCCTTGCGCTTGGTGTACTGCCAGACGTTCTGCACCACATCTACCACGGCCGGCCCTGGCACCTGCAAAGTGGTCTGCGGCTGGCTGGGATCGACGCCGTTGGCCGCGTCGATGGGGCTGCCGGCCAGCGCCACCGACAGATCGGCCGGCCGGAAGCCCGCCTCCAGCACCATCTGCTGCGCCTCCGGCGACTGCACAAAATCGCGCAGCGCGCGCCAGGTCTGGCGCTGGTTGTCGGTGACGTTGCCCGCCTCCAGCAGCGCCAGCGGATGATCGGCCCACAGCGTGCCCTCGCTGGGATAGAGCGCCACCAGGCGATCGCCGGGCTGCTGCCGGTTGAAGTTGACCACCAGGTGCTCTTGCGCCACGAACGCGTCCAAAAAGCCGCGTCCCTCCTGGCGCGCCCGCTGCATGATGGCCGCCTCCCCTTCGCCGTAGAACTTGACGGTGCGCTCGATGGCCGACACGTAGTCCAGGGTGCTCTGCGCGGTGGCGTCTTCCTCGGTCAGGCCGCGCGTCTTGCCCGCGCCGGCGTAGAACTCGGCCAGCGTGGCCAGCAGGCCGCTGGCCACGTTGGTGCTGGGATGGCTCCAGCGGAAGCTGGCATCGCTGGCCGCGCGCTGCTGGATCTGCTGCCAGCCGATGGGCTGGTCAGGCCAGCCCAGGTCGCGCGCCACGTTCTCCCAGGCCGCGATCACCACCGGGCTGATGGCAAAACGCACCGACTCGCCCACCAGCGAAGGGGCAATCGCGCCCTCGCCCACCTGCTGCGCCTCGCCCCAGCGCCGGTCAAGCTGGTCCAGCCACAGGCTGGAATCGGGGCTCAGCGCCTGGAAGGAGGGGCCGGCCAGGGCCTCGGCCACCATCGCGTCAGGGGTCAGCTCCACCAACTGCACCGTCATGGGCTGGCGGTCGTCGGTGTGCAGCTTCTGCCCGTTGAAGCGATCGGCCAGGGTGCGCATCAGCTCAGCTTTGTCCGGCGTGTACGCCAGGGTCAAGGTGGCCGTGCGCGCGTCCTCCGCCCCGGTGGGGCTGTTGCTGGCCGGCCGATCGGCCAGCAACAGCGGCAGGAACACGCCACAGAGGCAGAGAAGGGCAACGCCCAGCGCGGCCGTCGCGATGAGCGCGGTGATGCGCTGTGATCGTTGCCGGGCGGCCTGCCGCTCGGCCTTGCTCTGCTTAGCCTTGCTCATGGCGATCACCTCAGCGGCCCACGTTCAGATCGAACCAGCGCAGCAGCGCCAGCAGCACATCGCGATCGGGCGAGCGCATGGCGTCGGTGCGCGAGACGATGGGCGCCACTCCCTGGCTGGCCCAGCGGGTGAAGGGGCTGTTGGGCTGATCGACGGAGACCGCGGCGTTGACCGGCCGCAGCCCCGCGCCCACGGCCTGCGCCTGCACCTCCGGCGAGAGCAGGTAGCTCTGAAAGGCCAGCGCGGCGTTTTTCTCGACGGCGCTGGTCTCCGGCCCCATCCAGATGGTGAAGGGGAAATCGAACCAGGTGACGTAGGTGGGATAGAAGATCTCCAGCGCCTCGCCCCAGCGGGTCTGGATCCCCTCCATGTTCTTGAGCAGGTCCGCCTCCAGCAGTTGGCCGCCGTCGCCGGCTGAGTAGCCGAAGAGGGCGAAATCCTCCGCGGTGTAGGCGCTGCCGCCGCCCAGATCGGTGGTGCTGCCCATCAGCTCGCCCAGCCAGCGCTGGAAGGCCGGATCGGTGACCTCGGCCGTGCCGATGCTGGTTTTGCCGTAGTACTCGCCGGCCGCGGCGACCATGGCCGCCAGCCCGCCGACATTCTTGCGCGGGTTGGGCACCACCAGCTTGAAGAAGCCCCAATCAGGCTTGCCGCCCAGCGCGGGCCAGCCGCCGGGGTTGATGGCCGCGTCGTGGATGACCTGCCAGTCGATGTCGCCCACTTTGGCTTTCAGCGCGTCGGCCCGGCTCTGGTACAGACCCCAGGCGAAGAGGCTCAGCGCGATGGGGCGGGCGCGGTACTCGCCGTCGGTCAGGAAGATGTCGCGGCCCAGGCGCTCCTTGTAGGCCACATTGGCCAGCTCCGGCAGATAGCGGCTGTCGGGGATCCAGGCCGTGGGGAAGCGCGCCAGCGCGGCCTTTTGCTGGTCGCTCAGGTTTTGCAGGTCCACGTCGGCCGGCAACGCGCCGAACTCGTCCCGGTCGAACTTGCCCAGGGCCGACAGGCCATCCATGGCGATGATCTCGACCTGGATGACGTTGCCGTCCAGCGTGTGCTGTTCGGCGTTGAACTGCCTGGCAGCCTGGCTGACCCAGTCGTAGACCGGCAGCGCGGTCAGCACCCGCACCTGAATGGGGCCGCGTTGCTCGGCCACCAGCGGCCCGCCGGCCTGGCTGTTGAGGGTGCGCAGCAACGCGGCCACCCCCACCAACGCCAGCGCGGCGACGATGATGACGATAAAGATGACGCGGGTTCGATTCATCTGATTTCTCCGCAGGGTACGCTATGACTGGTCATCAGCCTGGAATGAACGGATCTTCTGCCGCAGTGAAGCGTGAAACGTGGTAACTGTTCAGGCGCCGGGCACTTGCGCTTGACTTCGTAGTGTGAATTGGCTTCACGTGTCGCATTGCAAGCGTAGATGCTGCGAAGTGCCCGGCGCCTACGGCTGGCTAGTTACGCAATGTGAACGTTGAGCCTGCGATTCAGTGCGTCTCACGTTTGACGCTTCAGTGTTGTGATCTATCCTTCGGCCAAACCGAGGCGGCGTTTGCGCTCCATCAGGGCCGCGTCGATCTCGCCGCGCTCCAGCACGTCGTCCATCTGTTTGTCCAGGCCGGAGGCCAGCATCTCGCTCTCGGCCGAGGCCTTGTCCAGCCGGGCGCGCACCGCGTCGGCCACGCGGGCCACGTCGGCGTCGCCGGCGCCGGCCAGGTCATCCAGGCTGCGCATGGCCTTGTTGCTGATTTCCTTGGCGCGGGCCAGATCCATCAGCGCCTGCAGCTCTTCCTCCTCCTGCCGGGTGGTGGCCAGCTTGGCTTCCAGCTTGATCTTGGCGCTGCGCAGCGCGTCGTACTCGCGCTCCAACTGGCTCAGTTGCTGGTCATAGTTCTCCACCGTGCGCTGGGTCGAATTGAGCTTGGCCTGGGCGGCCACCGCCAGCGCCTCATTGCCTTCGGTCAGGAAGACATCGATGTTGTGATCGAGGGTGGTGGCCTTGGCCTGATACTCGTCGCGCTTGCGGCGGATGGTCTTGACCTGGCCGCCGACGGTGGCCACGGCGTCGTTCAGGTCGTCCAGACTGTTTTCGATCTCGCGAATGTACTGATTGACCACCGCGACTGAGTTCGCCTGTAAAGCCTGGTCGGCCATGTAATGCAGGTTGGCTTTGATCAGGATGTTGACCTTTTCGAGCAGAGATGCCATGCTGAGAATCCTCCGTGGGTTGTGAATCGATCTGTCATTGAACCTGTTCAGGCGCCGGGCGTCTGCGCTGGACATCGATGCAAGCGCCCGGCGGCTACGATTGGAAGAGCTGCGCGCATGATACCACAATTTGCGCCGTCTGACCAGAGACCAGGATAGCTGTTCAGCCGGCGGGTGCGAGCAGGTGATTGAACCGGCGCGACTTCGGAAGTCGTCGAGTCCTGGAAGTCCGGGGCGTCAGGCTCACATCGGGGATGGCTGGCCCGTGCCGCCTTCATCAAGCACCGGCAGCATGAAATAGAAGGTGCTGCCTTTGTTCAACTCGCTTTCGACCCAAATCTTGCCTTCGTGCGCATCGATGATGCGTTTGACGATGGGCAAGCCCAGGCCCGCGCCGGGATAGCGGCGAGTGGAAGCGCCATCCACCTGGTAGAAGCGCTTCCAGATGTGCTCCAGGCGATCGGCCGGGATGCCGATGCCGGTGTCGCTGATGGCAACCTGAACCGATGCGTTCAGCCGGCGCAGGGAAACGCGGATCGTCCCGCCGTCGGGGCTGAACTTGATGGCGTTGCCCAGCAGATTGTCGAACACCTGGCCCAAACGCTTGCTGTCGCCGTAGACCTCCGGCAGGTCTGGGGGAATGTCGAGCACGATCTGAATGCCGGCCTGCTGGGCGGTGATTCTGCTCCCTTCGACGCAGGCCACAGCGATCAGTTCCAACGCCACCGGCTGCACAGCGATCTTCTGCAGCTCAGCCTGTTTGAGCGAGACGATGTCGTTGACCAGGCGAATGATCGCGTTGCTGCGGTCGAGCACGATCTCCAGCGCCTGCCGTTGTCCGTCGTTGAGCTGGCCGGAGTAGCCTTCCAGCAGATATTCCACGTAGCCCTTGACAAAGGTCAGCGGCGTGCGCAGCTCGTGCGACACATTCTGCACGAACTCATCCTTGAGACGATCCAGGTCGCGCAGGTCTTCGTAGGCGCGCACCGTGTCCTGGTAGAGCTGTGCCTTGTCGATGGCCACGGCCGCCAGATCGGCCACCGCAGTCAGCAGGCGGCGCTGCGCGTCGTTCAGCGCAGACTGCTCGACCTCGATCAGGCCGATCATCCGTCCCCCCAGCGCCAGCACCGTGCTGGTAAGGCGCTCATCAGGCGACGGCAGCGGCGCGGCCGGGTCGATCACCATGCGGGGCCGCAGCTCTGGCCCGCGCGTCAGCTCAGCCGGCAGAATCAGGGCGGCCGCGTTGGCCCGCTGGATGAAGCCAGATTCATAGCCGCGCGCGGCTGTGACGCGCAACTGATCGCTCTGGTTCATGGTCAGGGCAATCACGCCGCGCCGGGCGCCGAGCAGCTCGCAGACGCTGTTGAGCACCACGTCCAACACCGCGGCCAGGTCCGGCGCCTCGGTCAGCAGGGCGCTGACCTGGGCCAGGCTGGCCAGCTCGCGCAGCCGCTGCTGGGCGTCGTGGAAGTGCTGGGCGCGCTGCACCGCCACCGAGAGCTGGTCGGCGAAGGCCATCATCGCGTCCCGATTTTCGACGGTGAAGAAACCGGCTTGCGCCTTGTCGACGCTCAACAGGCCCACCAACTGGCCCTCGGCCACCAGCGGGGCGCCGATCCAGGAGGCCAGATGCGCGGTGGAGTCCGCGCCGCGCCAACGGGGATCGCTGGCGGTGTCGGCGACCAGAATCGCCTCCATCGCGGCCGTCATCTCCTGAAAGATAGGGAAATTGTCCAGCGGCAGACGCATGGTCAGCCACCAGTCGGCATGGCTTCCCTCTGCCGCCTGGCAGACCAGGGCGCCATCATGCACCAGAAAGAGCACGCTGTTGTCGTAGGGCACGATCAGACGCATCTGGCGCAACACCTGCGGCAGCGCCGCGTCCAGGTCGGGTGTCGAGTTCAGGATGCTGGCAACCTTGGCCAGAGTTTCCGCCCGTTCCCGTTCCCGCCGTTCAGCCTCCAGCAGGCGCGCATTGTCCAGGGCTGCCGAGGCCTGGTTGGCGAAGGCCTCGAAGGCAGGCAGATCCTCTTCGCTCAGGTCATTGCCCAGAATCACGAAGATGCCGTTGACTTGTTGCTGGCTCATCACCGGCACCAACACCGTGCGCTGCTGGCCGATCGCCTGAGCCATCGCGCTGGAGGAGATGCCCTGCTGCTGAAGGAACCTGGCGCCGGCTGTCTCTGTGGGTGCGAGGTCGAAGCGCGCCTGGCCGCTTGCCAGCGCCTGCGCGAACTCAGGAACCGCCGCCAGCGGTACCCACACCTCGGTGTCGGAAGGTGGCCATGCCCAGTACTCGCCCAATTCCGCCAACTTCCCCACCAGCGAGCTGCGCTCCAACTGGAGCTTTTGCTCCGCTGCGTCGTAGCTGAAGGCCACCAGCGAAAGGCCCAGCTTGTCCACCTCCTGGGCGATGGTCCGGTAGACCTGGCGCGGCTCGGTGACATGGCGCACGGCCGCCGCCGCGGTGTTGAGCGCCAGCAGGGTCTTCTCGATGCGCTTGCGTTGGGTGATGTCGCTAAAGGCGGTCAGCGTGCCGCTGAAAACGCCATTCTCGAAAAGGGGCGTCGCGCTGACCAGCACCGGCACCTGATGCCCATCCTTGTGCAACAGTGCGGCCTCATAGCGTCCCTTCTCACCATGCTTTCGGCCGATGGCCTTGCGATCCACCAGGTCGCTCATCGCGGACGACAGCAGCATCAGGCTGGGCTGGTTCACCAACTCGTGCTCGCTGTAGCCCACCAGGTGACAGAGCCGGGGGTTGACGTACTGGATGGAATCGTCGCTCCCCTCCAACAGGATGCCGGTTTCGACGCTCCTGAGCAGATTCTCGTTGAACTCCTTGAGCCGCTCGTTCTCCTGGGAGCGTTGCGTGGCCGCCTGGAAAAGCTGGGCGTTGGCCAAACCGGTGGCAGCCTGATCGGCGAACGCCTTGACGATCTGGATCTCAGCCAGGGTGAACGATCCTGGCCGGTTGCGGTCGACGCTGAGCACGCCGAAAGGCTTCCCCTGAAAGCTGAGGGGAAAGCCCAGCCAGGCGCCGATCCCCTGGCGGCCCACATCGTGACGCCAGGTGGTGCTCTGGGCTGTGTCCGTGATCATCATCGGCTCACCTGAGGCAATCACGATCTCCGCGGATGTCAGTTCGCCGCGCTTGAACCGAATGACATCGGGCCAGGGCGTGTCCCCCTGCGCAACCTGAGCGGCCACGCGCAGATGCTCCTCCTCGGCCACCAGCAGCGACGCGCTGTCCAGCGTCACCACCCGTCCCAGGTACTCCAGGATGGTGGCGGCGGCATGCTCGAAGCCCATCATCGAGTTGACCGCGCTGGCCAGTTGGCGCAGTGTGTCCGCCAGTTGCCGCCGCCGCGCCTCCAGTTGATAGAGCCGGGCATTCTCCAGCGCGCTGGCGGCCTGGTCGGCAAAGAGATACATCAGACGTTCCAGCGCCCCGCTGATCTGCGTCGGTTGCGCATAGCTGAGGGCGATGACCCCCAGCACGCCGCTGGGGCGCAGCAAAGGAAACGCGGCCAGCTCAGGAGACGCTCCCTGCGGGGAGGAACCGGCAACCTGGTCGATGATCACCGGCTGGCGGTCTCGTATGGCCTGGGCGGTGATGCCGTCGGCCCAGGCGAGACCCGGGCCCTGCTTTGACTCCGACCCCTCCGGCAAGGCGATGCCCGGCAGATACTGTTCGCTGTCGGGGTCATAGAGAGTCAGATGAACCGCCTGCGGTCGGGCCAGATCCATCACGCTGGCAGCAATGGCGGGCAGCAATTGGCCTGTGTCCAGCGACGAAGCCAGCCGGAGACCGGTGCGCCGCAGCCCATCCTGCTCAGCCACCCGCTGTTGAATCTCGCTGAAATTGCTGGCGTTGCGAATGGCCACCGCGATCTGCTGGCAAAATATGCCCAGCAGCGGCACATCAGAGCGGCGCAACGCGCTTCGGTCAGTCGTCTCCACGTTCAGAATGCCCCACAGACGCCCGTCCAGTTCAATGGGCAGCACCGCCTCGGCCACGATTCCCGGCAGCACGGCGATGAAATCTGCGTCGTTGGCCACTTCGGTGACGAACTGCGCCTCGCCCTGGCGCGCTGCGCGGCCGATGATGCCCCGATCCAGTGGGGTGATCACTCCCCGTTCATGCCACCCAGCCGTGGAGGCTATCGCTTCCCGCACCAGGTGATCGCCCTGCAAGCGATGGATGCTGATCAGGGAATAGCCAAAGATGCTGCGCAGATCCTCGACTACCGACTGCAACACCACGTCCAGCTCCAGCGCAGCCGTGACCGAGGCGGCCACTCGTTGCAGCGCGGCCAGGGTGCTGGCGCGCCGGCGGCTGTCGGCCAGCGCCAGCGCGCTGCTGAGGCTTGCCGCGGCCAGCGAGGCAAAGAGGCCCGCGACGCGCATGGACTCCACGTCGAAGACCCGATTCTTGGCGTCGTCGTTGTAGGTCAGCACGCCGATGGCCTCGTCGCCGACCAGCAACGGCGTGGCCAACACGGTGCCGAAGGGAACATCGCTCCAGACCGGTGAGGCAAATTCCCAGGAACGATAGTCGCCCACGATCTGCGGCTGGCGCGCCTGAAAGACGCGGCCGGCCAGGCCCTCCCCAACCTTGAGGCGCCGTCCTGTGTGCGTCTCCGGCCCGCCGAAAATGCCGCGCACCACCAGGTCGTCGCGCTCGGCGTCGTACAGGTAGACGGCCGACTCCTTGGTGTTCAGCAGGCGGACGGCCCAGTGGGTGACGGCGGCCAGGGTGGACTCCAGATCGGGCTGGCCGTTGATCTCGACGGCCGCCTGGCGCAGCTTCTCCAGCTCGGCGACGCGCTGGCCGGCCAGTTGGTAGCTCTGGGCATTGGCGATGGCCACAGAGGCCTGGTGCGCCAGAGTCTGCGCCAACGCCAGGAAGGCATCGTCGAAGGGGCGCGGCGCATCGAAATAGAGGGCGAGAGCTCCCAGCGACTCTTCCTGGTAGTGAAAGCCCACCAACACCATGGAAACGAAGGGGTTGTCCGCCAGCAGCGGCCAGAGCAGGGCCATGCGTTTGTCGTGGCGAACATCTTCGATGATCAGAAAATGCTGCCAGAGCTGTTGGTCGTCAGGCCACTGCCGGTAGCTGGCCTCCACGGCCGCGATATATTCCTGGGTCAGTCCACGCGCCTGGGCGCAGTACACCTGATCGCTGGCAGGATCCCGCAGATAGATGGCGCACCGATCGGCCTCCAACAGTTGCAGCACGCCATCGGCCAGCACCTGGTACACGGTTTCCAGGTGCAATGAGCTGTTCAGCCGGCGCGAGAAGGCCTCGAGCCTGGCAAAGTCGTTTGTCTCTGTTGGATGGGGCTGGCTGGGGGGCGAGCTCTTGCTCATGGCAGATGGCCTGTCAATCGTTCGGTCTGGTCGATAACGCAGGACTGGCAGTCCTTATGAAGACTGCCAGTCCTGAAACGTTCAGCTTTCAATGGCGCGCGCGTCGGCGTTTGGCCGTGGCCGCGTTCTGATTGGCCGGCGCTTTGCCAGCCGGCGCCGGCTGAGGGGAGCGGGCCGCGGGCGCGCCTTCGCCGGGGCCACCCTCCTGGTCGCTGCGCATGTGGCAGTGCTTGTACTTCTTGCCGCTGCCGCACCAGCAGGGGTCGTTGCGGCCGACGGTGGTTGCGCTGCGTTTGGCCGGCTGCTGTGGGCCGCCGCCGTTGTCGCTGCGGTTGGTCTGCACCACCCGCCGCGCGGGCTGCTGCTGGCGCACCACGTCCACCTTGTAGATCGCGTGGACGATGTCGTTCTCGATAGCCTCCAGCAGCTCCTCGTACATGGCGAAGGCCTCTTTCTTGAAGGCGACGATGGGCTGGATCTGGCCATAGGCGCGCAGGCCGATCCCCTCGCGCAGCGCGTCCAGGTCGGTCAGATGGCGCACCCAGCGCTCGTCCACCGCCCGCAGCATGACCATGCGGTCCCGGTAGAGCGCGGCCCCCTGCACGAAGCCGCTGAGCACCGCAGCCTGGACCTCGGCGGGCAGTTGGCGCAGCGGCGTCTCGGCCAGCTCGGCCGGCGCCGCGCCGCCCAGCACATCCAGCACGCGGCTGTTCAGCGTGGCGTGGAAGGGGTCGGGCCGTTGGGCCAGCGCCTGCAAGGTCAGCCCCTCGCTGGTCAGTTGGCGCAGAATCTCCTGGCCGTTGGCCAGAGCGCGCTGGTCATAGGCGCTTTCGGCGTATTCCTCCACCTGCTCAGCGATCTTGGCCGCCGGCACATGCTGCCAGGCGTCGGCGTCGATCTCCGGCGGCAGGGGCAGAATGGCGTTCAGCGCGGCGTACAGCCCGGAAAGATCCCGCTCGGCGTCCAGGCCGTCGGGCGCGAAGGTCCCGGTCAGGCGGCTGATCTGCGAGCTCACCATGTCCAGCACCGTGGGGCGCAGAGTCGGCTCGCCCAGGATGCGCCGGCGCTGATCGTAGATCACCTCGCGCTGCTTGTTGACCACATCGTCGAACTCCAGCACGTGCTTGCGGATGTCGAAGTTGTAGCCTTCGACGCGGGTCTGGGCGTTCTCCAGCGATTTGCTGATCATGTTGTGCTCGATGGGCACATCTTCCTCGACCCCCAGGCGCTGCATCAGTCCTGCCACCCGCTCGCCGCCGAAGCGGCGCATCAGCTCGTCGTCCAGGGCCACGTAGAAGCGGCTGGAGCCGCGGTCGCCCTGGCGGCCGGCGCGGCCGCGCAACTGGTTGTCGATGCGCCGCGCCTCGTGGCGCTCGGTGCCCAGGACGTGCAGCCCGCCGGCCGCCAGGACGATCTCCCGGTCGGCCGCGCACTGCGCGGTGGCCTCGGCCAGCGCCTGCTCCCACACCCCCGGCTCCAGCGCGGTCAGGTCATGGCCCGCGCGCCGCAGGGCGTCGCGCGCGATGCCCTCCGGGTTGCCGCCCAGCAGGATGTCCACCCCGCGGCCGGCCATGTTGGTGGCGATAGTCACCGTGCCCGGCCGGCCGGCCTGGGCGATGACCAGCGCCTCGCGCTCGTGCTGCTTGGCGTTGAGCACGTTGTGCGGGATGCCGCGCCGCTTGAGCAGGTTGGAGAGGTATTCGCTGGTTTCGATGGCTACCGTGCCCACCAACACCGGCTGCTGCTGCCGATGGCGCTCCTCGATCTCCTCCACCACCGACTTGAACTTGGCCGGCGTGTTGCGATAGACCACATCGGGGTAGTCGCTGCGCTGGATCGGCACATGGGTGGGGATGGGGACCACATCCAGGTTGTAGATCTTGGCGAACTCCTCGGCCTCGGTCTCAGCCGTGCCGGTCATGCCGGCCAGCTTGCTGTACATGCGGAAGAAATTCTGGAAGGTGATGGTGGCCATGGTCAGCGACTCGCGCTGCACCTTCAGCCCTTCCTTGGCCTCGATGGCCTGGTGCAGCCCCTCGGAGTAGCGCCGGCCCTCCATCAGGCGTCCGGTGAACTCGTCGACGATCACCACCTCCCCCTCGCGCACCACGTAATCGCGGTCGAGCTTGTAGAGCACATAGGCGCGCAGCGCGTTGTCCAGATAGGGGGCCAGCTCGAAATTCTCCGGCGCGTACAGGTTGGCAATGCCCAGCAGGCTCTGCATCTTCTCGATGCCGGCCTCGGTCAGCGTGACCACCTTGTCCTTCTCGTCCACCACGTAATCGCCATCTTTGGCCTCCTTGTTGCTGGAGGGGCGCAGATGGGGCATCAGCCCGGCGAAGCGGCTGTACCAGTTGCTGGACTCCTGCGCCGCGCTGGAGATGATCAGCGGCGTGCGCGCCTCGTCGATCAGGATGTTGTCCACCTCGTCGATGATGGCGAAGAAGAGCGGCCGCTGCACGCACTGGTTCAGATCGCTGACCATGTTGTCGCGCAGATAGTCGAAGCCGAACTCGTTGTTGGTGCCGTAGGTGATGTCGGCCAGATAGGCCGCGCGGCGGGTGATGGGCCGCAGCCGCTGGAAACGGTCATCCTCCGACTGGAAGTCAGGATCGAAGCTGTAGGAGCCGCTGTTGGGATCGCCCGCGCTGGACTGGATCACCGAGACGCTCAGCCCCAGCAGGTGATAGACCGGCCCCATCCACTGGACGCCGAATTTGGAGAGGTAGTCGTTGGGCGTCACCAGATGGACGCCGCGGCCGGTGAGCGCGTTCAGGTAGAGGGGCAGGGTGGCCACCAGGGTCTTGCCCTCGCCGGTCTTCATCTCGGCGATCATGCCGCGGTGCAGGACCGAGCCGCCGATCAACTGCACGTCGAAGTGGCGCATGCCGGTGGTGCGGCGGCTGGCCTCGCGCACCAGGGCAAAGGCCGCGGGCATGATCTCCTCCAGCAGTTCCTCCTCGAGCTCGCGGATCGCTTTGTCCTGTTTTTTAATCTGCTGCGCCATCTGGGCGCGTGCGGTGGTGTCGGTCTCCAGTCCCCACGCCCGGCGCAGCTCAGCCAGCTCCGCCTTGGCTTCCTGGGTTTCCTGCTGGATCTGCTGTTGGAAGGCGGCTGTGCGCCGGCTGAACTCCTCAGCGGGCAGATTTTTCATCTCCGGCTCCAGCGCGTTGATCTGCTGCACTACCCGCTGGGCCTGCTTGACTATCTTGTTGCTGTCGCCAAATGCTTTTTTGAATAGATCACGAAACATCTTGGGTCTCTCTTGGTATGAATCAAGGATCAGAGCGTCATAGGGCGCTCAAGCGATCCTTCCCGCTGCCATCCTTGCAAGGCGCCATATTATACCAGCAATCGTCAGGCCAGACAACAAGCGGGATACCAAAGTTGCCAACTCTTCCGAAGATTTGGCCCACCGAAGGATCCCGACTCACTGTCCGCCAACCTGCTTGCAGACCTCACTGGTTCTATGTTACAATGTAGCTACATCTGTGGCCAATTGGAAAGGAGACTCAACCTATGGCGCAACAAGTTGGCATCCGGGAGTTGAAGAACGAAGCATCAGAGATCATCCGTGCCGTGCGCGAGGAACGGGCGGAATACGTGGTCACCTACCGCGGCCAACCTGTGGCCGTGATCCTGCCAGTAGACGAATCGTCACGTGCTGTTCAGATCGGGCAGCTACTGGCTGCCAGCCGGCCGAATGACGATTTCTGGGCACGGTTGAATGCATTAGGTCGTGAGATCAATGCGCAATGGGCTAGCGACAAGACCGGCGTCGAACTGGTTGCTGAGCAAAGACGGTAGCTGATATGCTTATCATTGCCTGCGTACTTGATGCCAGTGTTCTGGTTGCAGCAACGCGGCCCAACGAACCCTTTCATGATGATGCACAGGCCTGCGTCAAACGGTTGATGGCTGAAGAGATCATCTTGCTCATCCCTACTATCGCCCTGGTGGAACTCGCTTCTGCTTTTGCACGCAGTGGCGCCGATGCCAATCTTACTGAACAGGTAGTTGTGATGTATCGTCAGCACCCAGACCTGAAGATGGTTTCTGTAGACGAGACGTTGGCTAATGCCGCTGTTACGATGGCAGCACGTCAGCGCATTCGCGGCTGTGATGCTATCTATGTTGCTTTGGCCCAAGAGCGATGGGCAGTTCTGATCACACTCGACAACGAACAGCGCCTACGCGTGCCATCCGATATCACTGCGTGGACGCCAAGCGAACTCCTGGCAAACTGGCCTTTCACCTGAGCATTCTTGACGTTCATCGACGACGTCGACACCGCCTGACCGGCGTGACCGACGCCATCCCGCACAGCCTGCGCGGCTTTCAGCCACGCTGCGCAGCCAGCGCCAACGCGCCCCACAATATGCTGTCATCCCCCAGCGCGGTCGGCTGCACGTCGATGCGGGCGCGCGACCAGGAGGGGATGATGCGACGCAGCTCGGCCCGCAGCGGGTCGAAGAGTGCATCGCCGGCCTTGGCCATGCCGCCGCCGATGACGATGCGCGCCGGATTGAGCAGCATGATGGCCGCCTTCAACCCCAGCGCCAGATCCACCACGTAGCGCGCCACAAAAGCGGGGTCTTGCAACAACACATGCGCCGGCTGGCCGTGGTCCCGCTCCAGCCACAGCCCGCAGCACAGGCGCTCGAAACAGCCGCGCCAGCCGCACAGGCAGGCCGGGCCGTCGGGTCGGATGGTCAGGTGGCCGATCTCGCCGGCGTAGGAGTCGGCCCCGCGCAGCACCTGCCCGCGGCTGACGATGCCGCCGCCGATGCCGGTGGAGAGAGTCATGTAGAAGAGCGGATCGCAGCCCTGCCCTGCGCCGTGAAGCGCCTCGCCCAGCGCGCCCACGTTAGCGTCGTTGTCCATCACCGCCGGCAGGCCCAGCTCAGCCTGCAACTGCCCGATCAGAGGAAAGTCCGCCCAGCCCTCCACGTGGGTGGAGAGGATCACGCGCTGGCTGGCGAAGTCCACCGGCCCGCCGAAGCCCACGCCGCAGCGCTCGAAGGGGAGTTCACGCTGCCAGCTGCGGGCGATGGCGACGATCTGCGGCAGCATGGCTTCCGGCCCGCCGGCGCGGTCGGTGGGC
>JACSRL010000756.1 GCA_014879765.1 Anaerolinea sp.
AGCTGACATCGTCCACCGCGCGCACATCGCCCAGCGGGGTGGAGTAATAGACTTTCAGATTGCGGACATTCAGCACGACTTCACGGCTGTTGCTGCGGGAGCTGTTGGCAGCCAGAACTGCTGCGCGTTGCTCGGTAATTGATGCTGTCATGCTGCTGCCGCCTTCTTGCGCCCGCGCAGACGCGGGTTGGCAATCTCGTCCAGCCCCGCGGTCATAAGAAACAGCCCGGAAAAGACCACGACCAGCGCCGCGATGGGGATGCCCCACCACCACCACATGCCGCGCAGGATGGCGGCGGCGCGAATGGCGTAAAAAATGGTCATGCCCAGGGTGGGAATGCGCGTCGGCCCCAGCCCCAGCACCTCAAGGCTGGTGGCGGCGAGAATCGCACCCGAGACATTGCCCGTGTAGGATGCCGCCAGGTAGGGCAGCATGTTCGGCATCATCTCTTTGAACATGATATCAAACGAGCTGGCGCCCGAGATGCGCGCCATGTTGACGTAGCCCCGCTCGCGCATGCTCAACACCTGGGCGCGGATGAAGCGCGTCGGCGCCGGCCACGCAAAGAGCGCCAGCAGCAGCGCCATACTCTCGATGTTGATCGTCTTCACATACGCGCCGATGACGATCAGCACCGCCAGGGCCGGAATGACGACCACGGAATCGGAGATGGTGCGGATCACAGCATCCACCCAGCCGCCCATAAAACCGGCCGTGAACCCCAGAATGATGCCGATGAACATGCCGATGGTGGCGGCGATCAGGCCGATGTAGAGCGAACGCGGCGCGCCGACCAGAAGCACGGCCAGCATGTCGCGGCCGTTGCTCTCAGTGCCCAGGGGGTGATCCCACGTCGGCTCCCCAAACCGGGCAACGGCGGCCGCACCGACAAGCCGCGGCCGTTCGGTCGCCGCTGCCTGAACAGTGGCCTGCGCCGTCGGCCTCGCCAGCGGGTTGCCGCCGGTGAGCGATGTTCCGCCGCTGGGCTGCGCCGTCGGTCTCGCCAGCGGGTTGCCGCCAGTGAGCGATGTTCCGCCGCGCGTGGCGGTTGGGGCCGCGGCGGTGGACGCCCCTGTCGCAGTGGCCGCGCCGGCGGGCGTGGCTGCGGCGGTGGGCTGCCCTGGGACGCCGGAGATGTCGGTCACCCACACCGGCGGCAGGTTCAACGGCGACGACGCCGGATAGGAAAGCTCCACCGGCCAGAAAAACTGGCCGACCACGCCCATCAACATAACAGAGCTAACCATGCAGAGGCCGACGATGAATTTGGCGTTCAGCCACGGATTGTCAAACCGATTGATCTTGGCTTTCGCGTGTGCCTGCGGCTGATTTCCCGCGGCAGAAGGACTTGCAGTGGTGGTCGTCATGCTCAGCCCTTCTCATACGTGATCCGCGGGTCGATCAGCGGATAGATCAGGTCCAGGATCAAGACCAGCGTCGCCGTGGTGAAGATGATCATGAAGACGATGCCTTGAATCAATGTGTAGTCGGCGGTGACGATGCCCTGGTAGAGCAGATAGCCGACGCCAGGATAGGCGAAAATGTACTCGACCAGCACTGCGCCGCCGACGATCGCGCCCAGGCTCAAAGCGAGAGCGGTCACCTGGGGCAGGATCGAGTTGCGCACGCCGTACATCCAGAAGATGCGGCTGGGCTTCAAGCCTTTGGCCTCCGCCAGAATTACGTAGTCCTCGCCGGTGGTGGTGATCATCATGCCGCGCATCCCCAAAGCCCAGAAACCCATAGAAGCCAGGACGATGGCGAAGGCAGGCAAAATGGCGTGATAGACAATGCTGGTCATGAAAGGCAGGTTGAACCCCTGGATCAACCCGCGCCCGTAGGCGCCGGAGGGCGGAAACCAGCGCAGGCCAAAGGCAAAGACGTAGATCAGCAGGATCCCCAGCATGAAAAACGGGATCGAAGTGAAGGTGAGTGAGATCGGCAGCAGCGATTTGACCAGCCCCGGCGTGCGCTCCCAGGCCATCAGCGCGCCGATCGTGTTGCCCAGCACAAAGGAGATCAACGTCGCCACCAGCAGCAAGCCGACTGTCCAGGGCAGCGACTGCAAGACCATGGCGTCGACGCGGCTGGGGAAGTTGGCCAGCGAGTAGCCCAGGTCGAAGCGCAGGGAATTGGCGACATATTTCACATACTGCATTGGCAGCGGCTCGTCAAGGCCAAAGCGCGCGCGCCAGACCTCGATCAGTTCGGCGCTGTTCTCGACGTAGCCCGACTGTGCGCTCATGCGGGAGACCATGGCCGCCACCGGGTCGCCCGGCGCCAGACGCGGGATGAGGAAGATGATCGTCGTGCCGAGCCACATCGTCAGCACCCACATGCCGAGGCGTTTGAAGACATAGCTCCAGGTGAGTCCACCCATAGCGTGTTCCTAATCAGTGTGGCGGATGGCAGGAGCCACGCATGGCTCCTGCCACCCTGCTGCTTCACAGCGCCGAAGGCACCGCAGTTATTGGGCGCCGGTTGCCGTGAGATTCTGCAGAATCACGTGGAAGTGCTGCCACCAGGTGGGCGGATGGATGTACTGGTTGTCGTAGGTCGGCCAGCCGCTCCAGTAGGTGGTGTCGAACGGAATGATCTTCTTGGCCTGGGTGATTGGAATCACCGGCAGTTCTTCTTCCCAGATGGTCATGGCCTGGTTGAAGAGATCCTGCACCTGGGGGTCGCCCAGAGGCAGCGTGCCCATCTCGTCCACGAGCGCGCTGTAGGCGTCGGCCTTCTCACCGGACCAACGCCACGCGTTCTCGCTCTGACCGGTGCGTTCGCCGACCGGCTTCAGCCAGCGCGTGTTGAAGGTGTTCAGCGACGCCCACGGCTCGTTGACTGAACCGCAAGTCTGCCAACCCATGCGCGCCTCATAGTTGCCCATCTGGAAATTGTCTTCCCAGGTGGCGCCGGCTTCATTACGGGTGCTGGCGTTGACGCCAGCCCGTTGGAGCTGCTCA
>JACSRL010000725.1 GCA_014879765.1 Anaerolinea sp.
GTTGAGGTAACGCGCGTCGCATGAGGGCAGCCGAATCCAGCGTATCGAGACCGGAGCGGGTCTACCGCGCGACCCGCTCCGGTCTCGATACGGGCCAGGCGGCGGCTCTCGGCGCCCAGGAGGCGGTCGCGTTCAAGTACCTTGCGAGACAGACGCCGCCTGGCCCTACTCGACCTACGCTGGCCTACTCTGCCGTTCAACCAGATTCAAACACACCCAATTCCATTCACCGTCGAATTTGCGGTATACTGCACCCCGTGTCCATCATCCGCCGCTTCTCCCAACTCGCCACCGGCAAAAAAGATGCCCTGGCCCTGCTGTTGATCCTTGCCGTCGCGGCCGTGTATCGCCTCTGGCAGTTGCCTGGCATCCCACCTGGCCTGTTCGGCGATGAGGCCGTCAACGGGCTGGATGCGCTGGACGCGCTGGCCGGCCGGGCCAGCCTCTTCTACCCCGCCAACTATGGCCGCGAGGGGCTGGCCATGCTGCTTTTCGCCGCGGGCATCCAGCTGGGCGGCCCCACGGCGCTGGCGCTGCGCCTTCCGGCCGTGCTGGCCGGCATCGCCAGCGCGCTGGGAAGCTACTGGCTGGGGCGGGAGCTGCTGGCCGGCACGCGCTATCGCGGCCACATGGTTCCGCTGCTGGCTGCGCTCTTCCTCAGCACCAGCTTCTGGCAGGTCTACACCAGCCGCTACGCCGAACGGCTGATCTTCACGCCGCTGATGGCCACCCTGGCCTTGGCCGCCTTCTGGCGGGCGGCCAACCGCGCCGGCCGGCCAGCCGCCTGGCCCTGGTTTCTGCTGGCCGGCCTCTTCCTGGGCTTGAGCGCCCATTTCTACAGCATCAGCCGGCTGCTGCCGGTCTTTCTGGGGCTTTACCTGCTGGCGCAGGCCGGCTATCTGGGGCTGGCCCGCCGGACGCGGCGGCAGGATAACGCCATTGACCCCGGTCAATCTTTGTTGTGCCGCGCCTTTTGGCCGCTGGTGGGGCTGTACGGCGTGGCGCTGCTGGTCTTTGCACCGCTGGGGCTCTACTTCCTGCGCCATCCGGGCAGTTTCACCCAGCGCGCCCAGGTGGTCTCAGCCTTCAACCCGGCGCTGGGCGGCGCCAGTCCGCTGGCCCTGATCGCGCGGGCCGGCTGGGCCAACCTGCGCCAGTTCGTCATGCCAGGCGCCGGCGACACAGCCCCTTTCTTCAACCTGCCTGGCCGGGCCGTGTTGGATCCGCTGACGGCCGCGCTGGCCGTGGCCGGTCTGCTGCTCTGCCTGCTGCTGGTGCTGGCCGGCTGGCAGCGCCGCCAGCCGCCGTCGGCCGCGGCCCAGGGCAGCCGGCTGCTTTTCCTGCTGCTCTGGTTCCCCGTCATGCTGCTGCCCGCGTTGCTGGCGGTGGATCGCTTCCCGGCGCTGCCGCGGGTGATGGGCGTCATCCCTGGCGTCTATTTCTTCCCTGCGCTGGCGCTGGGCGAGCTGCTGATCCAGGCCCGTCGTTGGGCAGCGCGCGGCCGGCCGGCCGGCCGCTGGGCGCCCTGGCTGGCCGCGGGCCTGACAGTTGGCGCGCTGTTGGTGCATGGCGGCCTGACCTGGCGCGACTACTTTGGGCGCTGGGCCGGCGCGGCCGAGACCTTCGACGCGTTCGAGGGGGACATGGCCGCCGCGGCCGGCTGGCTGGCCGCGCACCCAGGGCAAGAGGTCTTCCTGTCGGCCGACATCTACCGCCACCCCTCCTTCGTCTTCCTGCACGAGCAGACGCCGCTCAGCCAATTCTTCGACTATGTCGATCCGGTAGTACACTTCTTCGACGGCCGCGCCACCCTGCCCCTGCCCGCGGCCGGCCGCCAGGCCGTCTACCTGTTCACCGCCAACGCCGGGCCGGACCCGCTGCTGGCCCGCGCGCCGGGCTGGAGCGGCTGGGAGACCGTGGACGCGGCCGAGGCGGGCAGGCCGGGCCTGACCGTGCGGCGTCTGGAGGGCGGCGCGGTGGACCGCAGCCAGTTCCAGCCGGCCGAGATCCCCTTTGCAACCGGGCCCAGCCTGATCGGCTCCCGCGTCGAGGTGTTGGATCAGGACACGGCCGCCCTCTTCTTGCTGTGGGAGATGGGCGCGCCGCAGCCGGGCCGCTACCAGGGCTTGCAGGTGCAGGCCGGCTGGCTGCCCCCCGATGGCGGCCAGCAGTTGGCCCAGGCCAGCGGCGAGCTGGCCTTCCGCCCCACCGAGTGGGCGCCGGGCAGCCAGGCGCTGTCGTGGCTCATTCTGCCGCTGCCCTCTGACCTGCCGGCCGGCGCCCGGCTGGCGGTGCGTGTAGTCGACCAGGCCAACGGCCAGCCGCTGGCCGCCGCGGGCGGCGCTGGCGACGGCTGGGTGAGCCTGCCTCTGCCGTGACGTGGCAGACCGGCGCGGCCAGGCCATTCAAGGACGCGAAACGTGACACGTGACACAGGAAACATGACATCTGACGCAACGCCGCGCCGCATCTTCCTGGCGATTTTGGCCATCTACCTGGCGCTGGCTGTGGGCTATTCGGCGATCGTGCCGCTGGGCGAGGCGCCGGACGAGGCCGATCACTACGCGTACATCGTCTATCTGGGCGTTCACCACAGCCTGCCGGTGGGGTCAGAGGTGACGCAAAGCAAGCATCCGCCGCTCTACCACGCCGCGGCGGCCGCGCTCAGCGCCTGGACCGGCCTGGATTTCACCTTTTTGCGCTCCAACCCCGACGCGCTGCCGCTGGGCCCGGACAAGCCCCCCAACTTCTTCATCCACACCACGCTGGAGCGCTTTCCCTGGCGCGGCGGCGCGCTGGCCATGCACCTGGCGCGCTTGCTGTCGGTGGCTTTGGGCGCGGTGACAGTGTGGGCCACGTGGCGGCTGGGCGTCGAGGTCTTTCCGCGCCGGCCAGCCATCGGCCTGGCCGCGGCCGCGTTCCTGGCCGGCCTGCCGGGCTTCCTCTTCATCAGCGG
>JACSRL010000263.1 GCA_014879765.1 Anaerolinea sp.
GCGCACTGGGTAGCCTGCTGGCTGTATGAAGACCATGCCGCCCCGGAGGCTGGAGCTCAAGTCGCCGCCTCAGGCGGCTGAACTTACAATACTCGACGCTCTGGCCGGTCTCCGACCGAGCCAGCCCAGACCCACGGACGCTCTGGCCGGTCTCCGACCGAGCCAGCCCAGACAGCATCTCGACTGAGTTCATAACGCCTTGGCCGGTCTCCGACCGAGCCAGTCAGGAGGTGATAGCCGCAGCCCCGACATCCGCGAGCCTGGCCGGCTCCCAGCAAGCATGGGCGTTTCCCCTGCCGAGACGCTCTCCCCCATCGTGATCCTGGTTGTGCATCCCAGCGATGCCAACCACCGACGCCGATAAGGCGAAACCTGGTTTTTCCAAGGAGAAGAAAGACATGTCGAACAAGAAATGGGCCGCCATTCTGGCCGTCCTGGTCATCGCCAGCATGCTGCTGGCAGCCTGCCCCGCCCCCGCGGCTCAGGTGGTGAAGGAGACCGTCGTCGTCGAGGTCGAGAAGCAGGTCGAAGTCCTGCAGACGGTGGTCGTGGAGAAAGAGGTGGTGAAGGAAGTCGTCGCCACCGCCGTGCCTCAGGAAGTGGCCAAGGTGCTGCGCATCAACCTGGGCACCTATCCCGACATCATCGACCCGCAGAAGAGCTCCTTCGTCAACGAGATCGCGCACCTGCAGATGATCTACGAAGGCTTGACGCGGCTCGATCCGAATCTGGAGACCGTCCCGGCGGCGGCGGAGAGCTGGGCCTACAACGACGACGCCACGCAGCTCACCTTCACGCTGCGCCCTGACCTGACCTACAGCGACGGCTCTTTGCTGAACGCCGCGCGCTTTGCCTATTCGATCCAGCGCAACATCAACCCGGAGACCGCGGGCGAGTATGCTGGCATCACCGACGAGATCGCCGGCGCGCCGGAATGGCGCGGCTGCGACACAGCCGACGCGGCGGCCTGTGAGGCCGCGGCCGCCGTGGTGGCGGAAAGCGTCATGGCCAGCCATGCCGACGGCACGGCCTGCAACGCCGATGCGCCCTACGAAGATGCCGAGTGCAACACCCTGACCCTGACCTTCTCCAAGCCGGCGCCTTACTTCCACACCGTGATGTCGCTGTGGGTCACCTACCCGGCCAAGGAAGAGAACATCACCGAGGGCGGCGACCAGTGGTACAACAGCTCGAAGTTCCAGATCGGCAATGGCCCCTACGTCCTGCAGAGCCTGGAGCCCTTCGTGCGCGGCTATTTCACGCCCAACCAGAACTACTGGCGCGGCCAGGGCATGGTCGACGTCGAGTACTCCTACATCACCGACAGCGCGGTGGCTTTCGAAGCCTACAAGAACAACGAGTTCGACATCATCGCCGGGGCCGCTGAGGACCTGGAGGTGATCAAGGCGGATCCGCAGCTCAGCCAGGAACTGAACACCTACCCCGGCTCCTGCACCTTCGCCATCATGTTCCACCAGTTGAAGGAGCCCTTCACCGATCAGAAGGTGCGCGAGGCTTTTGCCATGTCCTTCGACCGCGAGGCTTGGGTGCGCGACGTGCTGCGCGGCCTGGGCGCGCCGACCCTGACCTGGATCCCGCCGGGCTTCCCCGGATACGACGGCGAGGAGAACCGCTGGGGCTTCGATCCGGAGGCCGCCAAGGCGGCTCTGGCCGAGTCCAGCTACGGCAGCGTCGAGGGCCTGCCCCCCATCAAGCTGACCTTCAGCGACACCCCGCGCAACCGCACCCGCAACGAGTGGCTGGCCGCCAAGTGGAAGGAATATCTGGGCGTGGACTTGGCGCTGGACCCGGTGGAGTCGACCACCTACACCGCGCTGACCAAGGACATCAACACCGCGCCGCAGACCTTCATTCTGGGCTGGTGCGCCGACTACCCCGATCCCCAGAACTGGCTGAGCGTCTACTGGCGCACCGGCGGTTTTGGCGAGCGCATCGGCTACTCCAACGCTGACTTCGACGCCCTGGTGAACGAAGCCGACACCACGGTCGATCCGGCCAAGCGCGCTGAGCTCTACGCCCAGGCGCAGACGCTGCTGACCGACGGCGCGCCGGTGGCCTTCGCCTGGAACAACGTCAACAACTACCTGATCAAGCCGTGGGTCAAGGGCGTGGTCAAGACCCCGCAGGATTCCGGCTGGTCGGGCATTCAGGATCCGATCACCATCGACATCGACACCACGGCGAAACCGTAACGCGCATTTGTAGGGGCGGGGTTACCCCGCCCCTACGATGTGCGGGCGGGACGACCCCGCCCCTACGATGTGCGGCGCCCGTGGCCCTGAAGGCCATCGATCAGATGGCAACGCCTATGGACGGCTTTGGAAGTCGTCGCCATGCCTGGCATGACGCCAGGGCGGCGGCTTCCAAAGCCTCAGGTTGAACAGTTGCCCGATTTCAATCGCGGCCAGTAACTATTCAGCCGTAGGCGCCGGGCACCTCGCGTAGCCAAGCGCAAGTGCCCGGCACCTGAACAGTTACCGCGGCCAGCATGAAGATGAGGTGATGTGCAGATGATAAGCTACATCGTGCGACGACTGCTGTGGATGATCCCCACGCTCTTTTTCGTGGCCCTGATCACCTTCATGTTGATGCACGCGGCGCCGGGCGGGCCGTGGGATCGGGATCTGAGCGCTCGTCAGGTCGACCCGCGCACACAGGAGCTGCTCAACAAAGAGTTCGGCCTGGACAAGCCGCTGTTCATCAACACCGAGGGGGGCAATCCCCTGGACAGCCAGTTCTTCAACTATATCGGCGGCGCGCTGCAGGGCAATCTGGGCCCCTCCTATCGCCAACGCGGCATGAATGTCGAGGATATCCTCTTCAAGCCGCAGGAGGGCAAGCCGATCTGGAGCAGCAAGTTCGGCTATTCCATGCGCTTGGGGCTGTTGGCGTTGGGTCTGGCGGTTCTCTTTGGCATCCCCCTGGGCGCGATCGGCGCCCTGAAACGCAACACGGTTATCGACTATTTCTCCCTGCTGATCTCCACCATCGGCATCTCGGTGCCCAGCTTTGTCCTGGCCATCTTTTTGATCGTGCTGCTGGCCGGCCGGCTCAAGCTGATCAAGATCGTGCAGCAGGATTGGAGCAGCCCCGGCGCCTGGATTGTGCCTGGGGTGATTCTCGGCTTCGGCACTTTCGCCTTTATCACCCGACTGACGCGTTCCCAGATGTTAGAGGTCATGCAGCAGGACTATGTGCGCACGGCCAGGGCCAAGGGCCTGTCGGAGAAGGCCGTGGTGGCGCGGCACATGCTGCGCAACGCCTTGATCCCGGTGGTGACGATCATCGGCCCGGCGCTGGCTGGCCTGGTTACCGGCTCCTTTATCATCGAGCAGATGTTCAGCTTTCCTGGCAGCGGCCGCGAGTTCGTCCAGTCCATCTCCCGTCGCGACTATTCGATGATCATGGGCACCACCTTGCTCTACGCCGTGCTGGTGGCGATCGCCAATCTGACGGTGGACATCACCTACGGGTTCCTGGACCCGCGCATCAAGGTGGGAAAGTGAGGCTGCCATGACCGTTCAAACCCCGACTCTCGATCCTACGTCGACGATGGTGCTCTCCCGGCCGCCCCGTTCTCTGTGGCGCGATGCCAGGGCGCGTTTCACCAAGAACAAGCTGGCCATCATTGCGGCTGTGGTGCTCTTCCTTTTCACCCTGGTTGCTATCTTCGCCCCATTGTTGGCCCCCCATGATCCGTTGAAAATCTACGACGGCAGGGGCTATCTGCCGCCGGCCTGGGTGGCCAAAGGGCCCACAGGCCAGGTGGGCGATGCGCAGTTCATCTTTGGCACCGACAGCCTGGGTCGCGATGTGCTCAGCCGGGTGATCTACGGCTCGCGCGTGTCGCTGGTGGTGGGCATCATCCCGGTCATCATCATCCTGCTGGTGGGCGTCGCGGTGGGCATGGTCGCCGGCTACATGGGCGGTAAGGTCGACAATTTCACCATGCGCTTTGGCGATATTCTCTACGCCTTCCCCGACCTGCTTTTCTTCATCATCGTCATGACCGCGCTGCGCGACACGCCGGTGGGCAAGTTGATGAATGGCCTGGTGCTGCTCTTCATCGCGCTGGCCATCACCAGTTGGATCGGCCTGGCCCGTTTGGTGCGCGGCCAGGTGCTGTCGCTCAAGGAGAAGGAGTTCGTCGAGGCCAGCCGCATGGTGGGCGCCAAACATGGCCGCATCATGTTCAAACACATCCTGCCCAACTGTCTCGGCCCCATCATCGTCTACACCGCCATTCGCATCCCGGCTCTGATCATCGCCGAGGCGGTTTTGGGCTATCTGGGCCTGGGCCTGCGCCCCTCCACAAAATCCACCGATATCTTCATCACCAGTTGGGGCGCGCTGATGCTGGATGGCCAGTCGGCCATCAACGCCCAGCCCTGGCTGCTGTTGACGCCGGCCATCGCCGTGGCCATCGTGGTGTTGGCCTTCAATTTCGTGGGCGACGGCCTGCGCGACGCGCTGGACCCGCGCCTGCGCGATCGCTGACAGGCAAAGTTGCCAACCTTGCCGAAGGTTGGCAACTTTGTCTCCCTGGATCTGTCTGTCACAGGGGCCGGGAGTGTGTAATAATCGCGGGGAAGCATGACGCCCCATGGCGGCGGTACTTTTGGCGAGCACGAGGACAGACTGGAGTGCGATGGACAACACCGGCAGTTTCAGCCAGTGGCTCCGACAGCGGCGCAAGGCGCTGAACCTGACGCAGAAAGAGCTGGCGCAGCAGGCCGGCTGCGCCGAGATCACGCTGCGCAAGATCGAGGCCGGCGACCTGCAGCCTTCGGCTGCGTTGGTCACGTCCCTGGCCCGGAGGCTGCGCGTCGCCGAGGCCGATCTGCCCGGCCTGACGGCGCTGGCGCGGGGCGTGGGCGGTGAATTCTCGACCCGCAGCCGCCTGCTGCCATCGCAGCGCCCCCACAACCTGCCCCTCCCGTTGACCTCCCTGCTGGGCCGCAGCCACGACGTCGCCGCGCTGCGCAAGCGGCTGCTCGCCGACGCCGCCCGGCTGCTCACCCTGGTCGGCCCGCCGGGCGTCGGCAAAACCCGGCTGGCGCTGGCCGTGGCCCAGGAGGTGCGGGAGCGATTCGAGGATGGCGCCTTCTTCGTGCGTCTGGCGTCGGTCAGCGACCCGGCCCTGGTCCCTTCGGCCATCGCCCAGGCGCTGGGACTGGAACTGGGTGGGACAAGTTCACCGGAGCTGCAACTGCGCGCCGACCTGGAGGGGAAACATTTGCTGCTGGTGCTGGACAACTTCGAGCAGGTCGTGGCCGCCGCGCCCCTGGTGGCCGATCTGCTGCGCCGCTCTCCCTGGCTGCACGTGCTGGCCACCAGTCGCCAGCCGCTGGGGCTGCGCGGCGAACGGCGGATCCCTGTGCAGCCGCTGGCACTGCCCGCCGCGCCGTCCGGCGTCGCTCACACGCTCAGCGCGGCCCAGGCGCTGCACTATTCGGCTGTGGCGCTTTTCGCCGAGCGCGCCAAGGCGGCGCAGTTCGATTTTGCCGTGACCGACGGCAACGCCGCGGCCGTGGCCGAGATCTGCCGCCGGCTGGACGGGCTGCCGCTGGCCATCGAACTGGTAGCGGCGCGCGCCAAACTGTTGTCCCCGGTGGAACTGCTGGCCCGTCTGCGCGAGCCATGGCTGCTCTCAGGTGGCGGTTTGCGCGATGTACCTGCCCGCCAAAAGACGCTGCGCGGGGCCATCGGCTGGAGCTACGATCTGCTGTCGCCGGCCGAACGGACCTTGTTTCAATACTTGTCCGTCTTCGCCGGCGGGTTCACGCTGGAAGCGGCGGAACTGCTCTGTAGCAGCGCCCTCTCACCCCCTTTGCCCGTCAGCTTTTCCCCCGCTGAGGTTCTCGACGGCACAGCGTTGCTGCTGGACAAGAGCCTGTTGCAGCGCGATGCCGGTCTGGACGACGCGCGGCGCTACACGATGCTGGAGACGGTGCGCGAGTATGGCCTGGAGCGATTGGGCGAGAGCGGAGGGGAGATGAAAATTCGCCAGCGCCATGCCCACTGTCTGGTGACGCTGGCAGAAGAGAGCGCCGTGCGCCTGCGCACGCAGGAGCAACTGGCCTGGATCGGCCGGCTCAACCTGGAACAGGACAATGTGCGCGCGGCCATCAGCGCCGCGCTGGCCCATGGCTGGGGCGACGAAGCCTTGCGGCTGACCAGCGCTATGGCCTATTTCTGGCACATCCGGGGCCTTGAAGGCGAAGGCCGGCAGTGGATTCGCCAGGCCTTGGCCGCCGCGGAGCGGGAACCTGCCTGGCGTCACTCCGTCGGGTATGGCCGCGCCCTGCTGGGCTATGCCGTCCTGCTGATCTGGGACGCTGGCATCGAGCGGCGGCAGGCGCTGCTGGCGGAGGCCTTGCGCATATTTCAGGAACGGCGTGATGGCTGGGGCATGGCCCATGCCATGCAGAACCTGGCGCGGCTGGCATTCGAGCAGGGTGACTATGCTCAGGCGCGCTCGTTGGGCCAACAGAGCCTTGAGCTGTCGCAGTCCATCGCCGATCCGTGGAGCATGAGCGTCAGCCATCGCACGCTGGCTTTGGTTGCCTATCAACAGGGGAACTGGACGGCGTGGCGCAGACACCTTCACGCGGCCGCGGCCGAAGCTGAGGCGACCGGCGACCGCTGGCTGCTCGGCCCGGCCTGGCAACATCTTGGCCTGGACGTTTGGCACTGTGAAGGCGCAACGGCCGGTCGCCCCATCATCGAGCGCAGCTTGGCCGCCTACCAGGCCGTGGGAAACCAGGTCATGGTGGCCGCCCTGTCCAACAAGCTGGGCGAGGTGGCCAGCGACCAGGGCGACTACATCCTGGCGCAGGCCTCCTGCCTCGAGGCGCTGGACATCCTGCGCGTGTGGCGAGACGATTGGGAGAGCGCGTGGACTCTCTACTGTCTCGGATCCATCACTTTTCGATCGGGCGACCTGGCCGCGGCGCATCGATGGTTCGCGCAGTGTCTGGAAGCGTGCCGTTCACACGAACACGACGCCTACCGGTGGCTGGAGGGTTTCGTCCTGGCCCATCGCGGCCGTCTGGCCCTGGTGGAGGGGAAGCTCACCGAGGCGGCCGGCGATCTGGAACGGAGCTGGCGGCTGCTCGGCGGCCGGCCAGAGACGCAGGACCTCAGTTTGACGGCGCTGGGGCTGGGGGAGCTCGCCTGCCAGCAGGAGCAATGGCCGCAGGCGATCGCTTATTTTCGCTTCAGCCTGGCCAAGCTGCGCCAGGTGGGGCGCGCGGTCAACACCCCGGCCTGCTGCGAGGGGCTGGCCAAAGCCTTCACCGCGCAGGGCCAACCGGCCCCCGCGGCGCGGCTGTGGGGCTGCGCCGCGGGGCTGCGCCAGCGTCTCGGCACACCGGTTCCGCTGGTTGAGCGCGCCGGCCACGAAAAGGGGCAATCCACCACCTCTGAACGGCTGGGCCAAGCCCGGTTTGAGGCGCTGAGAACAGAAGGCCGCCGCATGACCCTGGGCGAGACAGCGGACTACCTCATGGCGATCACGCGCGAGTATCAGGATGTGGTCCCGTCGCTGCCCTGGGACGCGGCCGATTGATGGCATGCCGGCTCAAGCCTTCTGCACGCCATATGGCTGGGCTCGCCCGCATGACTGCCTGGTGGGGAAACCAGCGAGTCCATCAAACCGCGCGCCCTGGGCAATCACAAGCTGATTGCCAGAGGCGCGCGGTTGTGCTCACGAGGAGCCAGGCAGCTGAAGCTCCCGCTGACCGAGGATGATCAGCGCTTCCAGGTCTTCCAGGTCTTGTGAGCTGTAGCGCCGCACGACATCGCGCACCTGATCCAGCTCTGTTGCCCCTGACAACCCCAGCATGCGTGATATGTCAGCCCAGTCCTGCGAACGCATGGAGGTGAGCTTCATCAGAACCAGATAGGGCAGCGCCAGCACGGGGTAGCCTGCTGCGTCACGGCTTACTTCAGTCATCGCCTCTTCCAGCCAGGGATCATCGCCCAGCAGGAGGTCGATTTCGATGCCTGAGGGTGATTGCAGCACATAGCCAGGGATACCCAACTTCGCCGCCAAGAGATAGCCCGCGGCCTTGAGTCTGGCGAGAGCCCGATCGCCATCAGCCCTCTTGGCCAGAACATGCATATCCTTCGTTGCTCTCTCTGGCATGTACGCTCGCGTGGCCACGCCGCCGACGATCGCCCAGGGAATATCGTGTAGAATAGCGCGCAGGTCGGGCCAAGGGATCATAGCGGTTCTCCTCTTCAAGAACATCAGATCGCTCCCTGCGCCCGGTTTCTGCCGGCGCAGGCACATGTCGATCATGATCCGACGGGCTTGACGGGCGGTGAGCGCATCGTCGCGCGCCGCCTGGTTGAAGGACGCCGAGATGGCTGGCAATACGTTGTTGGCCATAGTGCGCTTCATTGTAACGGTCTGAGACGACCTTGTCAATCCCCCAGACAGGAGCGCCAGCGAAGCCGTAGGTTCCGGTTGATTTGTTCGGGCATCATGGAGAATCGGTCATCCCAGGCGACGGGAAAGTGCCATAATGGCAGGCAATCTACTCCCACGCATCGTGCGTTTTTGGGCGCCACGATCGATGCCAGCAGGGAAAGCATGGTGGGTTGCCGGGCGTGAGGGCGTCGGCAATACTTGAGAGCGCGGCGGTGGGTGCTGGTTGGTTTCATTGTTGTCCCAGGAGATTTGCGGCTGCATTGTTGGCATAGTCGACGGCCAGTGGATCCGAGATAGCGAAATTCGGTGATGCTATTGTCCCGGAATCAAAGGCGGGCAACCCAGGCATAGCCGGTGTCGCACCTCCAGCAGGTGAGATGCCAAGGAAGGCGATCATCGCCTCGCGGCCGGCGTTGACCAAAGCCTCGCGCTCCTTGTCGGACATACCGAACTGAGTGGTTTCATATCCACCGGCAGGCAAACGCACGACGTTGGCCTTGTACAACGCCTTGGCCAGGTTATCGTGCGCGCCCGTGGCAGTGTTGACCAGCCGCTTGAGACGGTCGACAAAACTCAGTTTAGATAGGAATGGCGGAAAGGTATTTTGTCGTTCGGGCCGATTCGGTACTTGCAGCGACTCATCGATCAATAGCCCTAAGACGTTTCTTGTGGTGGCCTGCCCGACGACTGCGGTCACATCAGGGCTGTCGGCCAGGAAGAGAGCGATCGGGAAGTTGGAGAGCACCCCACCATCGACGACCATGTGGCCGGCAATGTCGATTGGCTCCAGTTGGCGTGTGGCAGGGTTCCACGTGTGATAGGACCCCCACTCCTCTTGCCATTCGATCTCCGGCCAGATAAACGGCACGCTCATCGACATCCGCGCCGCGTATACGACCGGGCAATCGGGTGCAGTGCGATGGTTGAGCCACAAGGCACGCGACCAGGTCGTGTCGGCGGCCACTAGCGTTAACTCGACTTGCGTCTGATCGAAGAATTCCTTGAGGGTCAGATCGCCGAATCGGCGTGGCGTGCCATTGACTTCGCCTGAGTTCAGCTTCTCTGTAGCCCATGAGATGAAACACTCGGCGGAAAATAGCCCGCCGAGTTCAAGGAACGAGAAGAGATGGCGTCCCCAGACGCTGCCCGCCAGGTGGTTGACGATCCGATCGTCAAGGCGCTTTTCGACGGGATCCCACACAAGGCTCATGTTGATCTCCGCCAGCAGCGTGCGAATGGCGCTCCTGCCAATCGCTGCGGCGTCCAATACCGGTGGATCGCCCAAGAAGGTCGTGAAGATTGGCTTGCCCTGCTCATCCTTCTCGCTCAGCGCAGCGTTCAGTTCGGGGATCGTGTAGCCGGCTGCCAGAGCCAGTGCGGTGATCGCTCCGGCCGAGGTGCCCAACAGGCGACCGGGCGAGTAACCAGCCCCGAACAACACTTCAAGGGCGCCGATCAACACCATGCCCTTAGCGCCGCCGCCTTCGAAGACCAGATCGACCTTTTTCTCTGGTTCGTCAAGCATTTCGACCTCCGGAAGTCGTTCGCAGATGAATGTCCCGTGCTATTCAGGGTTTCACGATCAGGCTGATCATCATATAGGGCCGGTGGTGAACTCCGGAAGAAGTGTAAATGAGCCACTCTCGTTGCGTGGCATGCCACGTGATCAAATCAATGGCTGCGACTCCTTGGCTGAGTTCCGCACAATTCTCCAGTGTATCTGCACAGACGCCGTAGGCCGTGGCAATGAGAAAGCGATATGGGCGCAAGAATCTGACTGTGTATACCCCACCATCTCGCGTGACTCGTACTCCGGCGATATCGCTGTACACAACAGTGGGCTGCCGGTCAGCCGAGGTTCCATCGATCAGGATGTAATGAGTCGACGTCCAGCCGCCTTGCTGTTGAGCCGGTGCAGCCGACGCAGGGATGGTCATGACGACAAGGACACAAACCAAGATCAGGATGGCGAATACGAGACGTGAACGCATGGGAATACTCCTTTGGCGAGAATAGAAAGATCGAGATTCGACTGTCTTTACCAGGTGGCCACGACTGTCACCTGGAGATCATGCCTCGCTGCTGGCTGGGAAAAGCCGAAGGGCCGCGTCAATACCAACTGCCATGTTGCCTCGCCGGTTGCCAGTCCATGCACGATAGCACGCTCTGGGACTAGTATGAGGGAAGGCGGTTCCGCCGTTCCATCGCGGGGAGTGGCCGGTATCGCGGGCTGTTCATCCAGTTCCACCGATACTTGGGCCACTCCCTGTCCATTTACGCAAACGGCTGACCAGAGATTGCCTGAACCAGCATAGGAGGGCAGTGGGATTTCGCTGGTTTCTCCCACTGCCACCGTGACTCTCCTTGGGAGGCCTGACAAGTCGATAGTCATGCTGGTCCGATGATCGGACCAGCATGCCAGCCGGCGCCATCGCGCCAGTAGTGTTGTAGCCGATTGTCGTAACGAAGGACGATCACGTCGAGATTCATTCCCCAGGATACTTGACATAGTCCGGCGACCGCTCGTATATCGTGTTCGAATTCGGCGCTGCGTCGCCACTGCCTGTCGCCGCCAGCGTTCCAACGCCACCAGTGCTGCACCCGTCCGCCGACCGCTACACAGAGCTCGAAATTGCCATTGGCGCCGAGTTCGTTGGACATGCCGTACTGGCCCTGGATCATCACCGGAGGAGTGCTCACACCACGCCCGAACACGACACCGGGGTGCCATGCAAACGTCGACTCATCCCGCCAGAAGTGCTGCATCGTCCTGTCGTTGCGCACTGCCACACATTCCAAACTGCCGTGTGGACTACCATAGGTGCCTTGTACCAGGGTGGCGCCCGACCTGGCAATGTTGCTCCCGAATACCGCTCCGTTATGCCAGCCGCCGCCGTCGCGCTATACGTGCTGGAGAGCGCTACCTACTGAGACCACAATCTCGAAGTTACCTGGTGCACCATAGTCGCCTTGGATGAATCCGGGGACACCGGTGCATCCTGCGGGGCCAAAAACGCCCCCATCAGTCCACGACCCTGCGCCGCCACTCGTCCACCAGTGGTGCAGGCGACCGCCAGTGGTTAGGTAGACGATTTCCATGTTGCGATTGTAGGTGGTGCCGATCAGGGTTGGGCAAACGGCGGCGTCACGGGCAAAGGACGATGCTACTCCCCAGGTCCAAGGCGGGCCCCCTTCGCGCCATCGATGCAGTACCCGAGAACCATTTGAACCGACGACTTCAAGGTTGCGGTGCAACGCCCCGTTACCGCTCTCATACAGGTTTCCATTGTGGAGACGGCGCTTCGTCCACGGATCGGGGTTCGTGTTGCGCACGCCATAGCGGCCATAGCTGTCGATATTGCATTCGCCATAGCCGATCCAGCCCACACCGTCCACTCCCCACCCAGTACCCCAAGAGTTCTTGCACAGCCACGCGCCAAGCGAATCATCGTAGCCAATGATCAACATAAAATGCCCACCACGGAAAGCATTTGACGGGTCTGTGCTGCGGTGGTAGACGCTGCCATGAACCGCGCTGAAGTCGTTGTATACATCAATCCAAGTCACAAGCGGGCCAATCGTGTCTAGCCAATCCTTTGAGTTTGCAACCGAGACCACGTCAAAGGAAGGGCCACGGACGGACCTACCATTTCGGTCGGGGGTCGGTGCATACGGAGGCGAATCGGTTCGCCACGGCCATGAACCCGGATCGCAGATGCCATTGTTGGCGAAGAAGTTGGAAACTTCACCTTCGTTGCCGAGGTCAGGGCAAGTCTTCCCGACACCGCGGTGAACGTCGCCCTCCGACAGGCGAGTCCACATGGCATGTTCAATGCGAACCATGGACTCCACCAAGGCGGTGCCAGCGAAAGCCCAGCACGCGTTGCAGGGGTTCTGATCCCTGGTGCTGGTGATCCAGTTCTGGCTCCATCGGTTTCGCCAGTCGACCGCATTGGGCGGTGCCCCAGCGTCGGGCGGCACGGCCAAACCGATTTCGTCCCCGTACGCTGCATCGGTGACCGGCTCTGCGACCGCGCTGATATGGTCGTCGAGACCAAGCTGGCGCAGCAGTATTGGGGAGAAAAACTCCCGCACCGCGTCGAGGTGTACCAGGCCGCGTTCAACGCGTCGAACGGCAAGAAACGGGTTGGTCCCAACGCCCAGAGTTTGCAGATCGAAGGAAGGCGCTTCTGAAGTTGGAACCAGTCCTTCGATCGAGCCACCCAGGGCATAATTGGGGAGCCGAGCATAGTCGGGAATATCGGCCCGAGGTTGCCAGCCAAGCTGCTCAGACTCGATCAGCTTACGAACATCTCCATAGGTCATTTCCAGAGGCATGGCGTACTCTCCTTTTCGATATGGTAATCACACTCTTGGGTTTGGAGTGCCCAGTTCTCAACTGAAGCAAGGTAAATCAGGCGAGACACAAGTGACTTGCACATTAACAATCGACACCCATAGCTTCCAAGTACGGCTGGATAATCCGAACAATTTCACCAAGGTCCGTAAGGTACTTGATCCTTCCACTTGTTACATGCTCAACAGACCCGCGCCATTCCACCGGCGCGTCTGCGAGCTCTCTCTGTTCCAGCCACACGCGGACGATGAAGGCTGAGGTGTTGTCTTCGAGTAGCACGGGGGGGTCGTTCCAGCAACTGGGCAATTTCCTGGCTGCCCGGCTGCCCGGCAGCTCTTCGAGCGTCGGCCTGGGATGAGGCCAGGATCTGCTGATGCAGGGCCATCGTTTCTTCCAGCGGCAGCACCCCCAGCTCCTGGCTCAGCAGGTCGCGACATGCGGCGTATTGGCGTATGGCCAGGGTGCGCTGGCCGCTTTCCAGGTAGAGGCGCATCAATGCCCGGTGGATTTCCTCGCGCACCGGGTCGCGCCGCAGTATTTCGGTGGCCAGGGCGATGCTGCGCTCGTAGTCCCGGCGGCTGGCGTAGCATTCCATCAGGCGCGTGAGGCAGTTGAGGTGCAGCGAACGAAAGCGCTCCCGCTCCCGCAGCGCCCAGTCCTCGTACATGCCCTCCAGCAGCTCGCCGCGGTAGAGGGTCAAGACCTGCTCGATCTGCCCGATGTCGTGATCGTCCAGTTCTACCAACGGTTTGCGCAGCAGGGGGCAAATGTGCTGCTCGAACGCTTCGGTGTCGAGAAAGTGGCTGCTGTTCCAGTTGAAACCGACCTCGCCCTGGCTGCCGACCAGCAGGTAGGCGCCGGGCGCGGTGTCATCGGGCTCCAGCAGTTGGCGCAGCCGCCACAGCGCGGTGGTCAGGCTGCTGCGGGCGCGATCAGGCGCATGATCCACCCAAAACACGTCCATGAGCACATCCCGCGGCACCAGATGCCGGTGCAGGAGGAGGTACGCCAACAGGGCCTGCGTGCTGCGCGACAGTCGCAACTGCCCGTTGGCGCAGGGGTGAACGACGCTGACATGTCCGAACAATGTGATCTGCAACGTTTCCATGTCAACTCCTGGCACCAGTGAGCGGCTCGATCACCGTGACCTGTTTGCCATCCGCTGTCAGTCCACCACCGCCAGCTCGCGGCCGGGCCGCAGCTCGATTTCGTAGTGCGTGATCTCCAGTTCCTCGCGCATGCCAACACGCTGGTATAGGCGCGTGGCGCCGGTCTTGTTGGCGGCGTCTACGAACAGATACGTGGCGGGGATGTCCCGTTGCTGCAAGGCGCGGAAGGTGTGCAGCAGCATTGCCTGGCCGAGGCCGCGGCGGCGATATGCCTTGCGCACACCCAGCGTGTGGCGATGAGCTGTTTGAAGACCTCTTCCATGTTCGTAATTCCTGTGATAGTCAACCGGAGGCTGCATCGATTGCTACGCTCTCCAGAGCGTCCCGCACGGCTTTGGCGGCTCTCGCGCGCCTGACCCGGCGGGACGCCTGGAGATCGTTTTTTATGGCTAACTGCTCAGCCGGCGGGTGCGAACACGTGGATTGAGTAGGCCGCCGCATCGAAACCAACGTTTGGCCCGCCGGCTGAACAGTTACTTTTATGGGTTCAAATCTTCATGTCGGGCAAGTACCAGACCGTCCACGTGCCCTGCGACCGGGCATAGCCGTTGCTGATGATGTAGGATCCGTGGGCAACCTGGCCCATGGGGCCGCCGGCGTCGGACCAGACGGTATAGCTGGCCCAGTCAACAGTGACCCGCACGATTCTGCCGTCGATGATCTCCGCCTTGCCGCCTCTGACTCCGCTCACCGCCACCACGCGCAGGCTTTCTGGCCCAGGCCCGATGTCGTTGTCGAGCACGGCAATGTCGACGGAGCGCACCTGGTGGATAAGGTGCTGCTGATCATCATAGGCGACGAGCAGGTGGTGAGGATTTCTTGCTGAAGCTGGAACGACGCTAATCAGCAGGATCATAATCGCTGTCAGGATGTTCATGGCGTATCTCCCAATGGTGACAGGCTATAGGTCGATTGCGGGTAACTGCTCAGCCAGTCGTTCAGATACCGGGTTTTTCTCGTGCGCGTATGGTTTTCGTGTGCGCAACGGCCTATCATGGCGCCATGACCTTGGTCTGTGAGACAAAAACCCGGTTTCTAGTGCCATGCTCTCGCCAGGATCGTTGGCTAGGGTTGCATGACCGCCCAGTACCAGACCGTCCAACGCGCCTGGCGCACCGCGGCGCCGTCGCTGACCAGGTAGGTTCCTTGCGCCACAAGGTGCTCCAGGCCGCCGCCGCTTACCCGTGACCAGTCAGGAACCACGCGCACCAGCGCGCCGTTGACAACCTCGGCCTTGCCGCCCTGAACCGATGACAGACCGATCACCTGAAGGCTGTCGCCATCGGCGTCCATGTCGTTCTCCAGCACGGCAAGATCGACGATGGCAGCCGGGTAATACAGCACAACGCGTTGATCGGCGCGGGCAATCGGCGGGTGGTTGCTCTGCGGAGCAAAGGGTGCAACCAGCGAGGCGAGGAGCCACAAGTTAAGCAGCAGGTCAGTCATGGTACAATCTCTCCTGTCAAATCGGCAGTGGTTTCAATTTACCACAATTCCTGCCCGAAACACAGCAATAAGCGATAGAAAAACTGATACAACAGTGATACAATTGGGCAGGGGCTCGAACGCGCCGCTACCGGTTTCCCGCCTCAAAGACTGAGCGGCCAGGAGGTCGTTGTACGACACTGGCCGCTCAAGCACAGGTGAATTTGACTCGCTCCGCCCACTGGAGCCCCTCGCCGGCTGCGCGAGTCGAGGATGATGACCTGTCTCTTATACACATCTCCGAGCCCACGAGA
>JACSRL010000381.1 GCA_014879765.1 Anaerolinea sp.
GCGGCCGGGCGGGCGGCATTGACCGTTGCGTCTGCACCGCTGCCGGCGCTGCCGGTTCCCGCTGCCAGTCCGCCGGCGTCTCAGCTCACGCAGGATCGTCCCTGGCGACCTGGCCGGCCGGGCTATCTGTGGAGGCAATGAAGGGAAAAGCGGTCACACAGGGGGACCGGCGCACCGAGACCCTTCGCCGAGCCTCAGGGTGACGGAACGCGTCAACGTTGGGCCACGGTAGCAACCCATTCGGCGGCGTCGTAGAGCTCGAGCCCCTCCCAGGCGGGATAGGCCGTCGCCTGGCTGAAGCCGTTTTCCCGCAACAGCGCCAGCAGCTCGCCGGTCTCGTAGCCGTTGTCCGACAGGCCGATCTCCTCCAGCTCGCCGCTCGGCAGGTGGATGACCCAGAAACGGTCGATGGAGGCGCGCTGCTCCGCGTCCCAGAAGCGTTCCCCCAGGTTGAGAAAGGGCGCGTCCCCCCACAGGCCCTGCTCGTCGCTGAACCACCAGGTGCTGTGCGTCTTGTCGATACGCTCGAAGTCCAGCAGCTCCAGCGCCAGCCGGCCGCCGGGCCGCAATGTCTGAGCTGCGCCGGCCAGCAGCGCGGCGGCCTCGGCGCGGGTGAAGACGGCCAACTGGCCGTAGAGGAAGAGCGCGGCGTCGTACTCTGCGCCGGCCTGGCGCGGCAGCTCGGCGCGCACGTCGGCCTGGATGAAGCGGCAGCGCCCGGCCACCCCCTGCGCCTCGGCCAGCTCGCGGGCATAGGCCACGCTGGCCGGGCTGAAGTCGATGCCGGTCACATCGACGCCGCGCCGCGCCAGCTCCACGGCGTACAGCCCTGGCCCGCAGGTGATGTCCAGCAGCCGCGCGCCCGGCCCCAGCGCCAGCTTCGACCAGAGCCAGTCGATCTGGGCCAGGATCTCCGGACGCTGGCGGCTGGCCGCGCCGTGGCCCTGGTGCAGGTGCTCGCGCAACATGCGTTCGCTGAAGGCTGGCTGATCCCAGGGCAGGTTGGCGCCATCGCGCCAGGGCACGGCCGGCAGGCCGCGCTGGAAGATGCGCCACAGCGCCTGGCTGAAACGTTCGTCGTTGGGTGCGATCATGTCACCCTCTCGGCGGAACCAACGCCGCCGGGCTATCGTCTTCGGTGGAAAGACGTCCTCTACCTGCCGGTCAAGCCGTTTGCCAGACTTGTGTGGCTTGACCGGCCGCCAGCCATCGTGTACAATCGCTGCCGTGACCTCATCTGACACCTCGCCTCGCCACCCTCATCACACCGTTGCAGGTCTTGCGCCGGCCGCGCGCCGCCGCGTCGCCGCGCTGCGCGGGCTGCTTTTCCTGGCGCTGGCGTGGGCAGCTTTGGCCGGCGCCCTGGCGCAGCCGGCGCTGGCTTCCGAGACGGGGCCGGCGCAGTTGCAGTCCTCGGCCACGCCGGCGGCGCCAACCCAGCCGCTACGCGTCTTTCTGCCGTTGACGCTGATCGCGTCGCCGGCTGGCGGGGAGGGTGTCGACCTGGTGGACTTCACCTACCGTTTGCAGGAAGGGGACGATCTGACCGTGCTGGCGCTGGAGTGGGGCATCGACAGCGAGGCTATCGCCTGTGTGACCCGTTCCGGCCAGGAGCTGCTCAGCGGGCTGCGGCCGGACCAGATCATCATGATCCCCAACCCGCGCTACCGCTGCCACACGGTGCAGCCGGGCGAGACGGTGCAACAGATCGCCCAGGACTACGGCGTGGCGCCGGAGGTGCTGCTGGCCGAGCCGTGGAATGTGGTGGAAAGCGTCGATGCTCTGCTGGAAACGGGCCAACGGCTGTTGATCCTGGACGGAACGCGGCCCGATCTGGCGGAGCTGCGCCAGGGCCAGCCGATCACCGGGACGGCTGAGACGCCGGCCCAGGCGACGCCCACGCCGCAGGGCCCGGCGGCCTGGCCCTACGGCGACGGCCATTTCATCTGGCCAGTGCAGACAGGCGCCATCTCCCAGGGCTTCCGCGCCGGCCATCGCGCCCTCGACATCGCCGCGCCGCTGGGCACCCCGGTCTATGCGGCCGACAACGGCATCGTGCTCAAGTCGGGCTATTCGCAGGACGGCTACGGCGGCCGGGTGATCATCGACCACCAGATCGACTACATCACGCTCTACGCCCACCTGTCGCAGGCGCTGGTGCAGGCGGGCGACGTGGTGCAGAAGGGCCAGCTCATCGGCTATGTCGGCTCCACCGGCAACTCCACCGGCCCCCACGTCCACTTCGAGCTGCGTGACTTCGGCTTCCTGATCGACCCAAGAACGCTGCTGCCGGCGCAGATGGAAGGGAACTAGGGGAACTTCTGAGTTCCTTCCCTACCTCCCATCGTACACCACTTCACCGTTGAAAATCGTCATCACGGGGCGGATGTCGGCGATCTCGGCCGGCGGCACAGCGAAGATGTCGCGGTCCAGCGCCACCAGGTCGGCCAGCTTGCCGGGGGCGATGCTGCCCTGGTGCGCCAACTGGCCGCTGGCATAGGCTGGGCCGAGGGTGTAGCCGGCGATGGCCTCGGCCAGCGTCAGGCGTTCTTCGGGATGCCAGCCGCCGGCCGGCGCGCCATCGCGGCGCTGGCGGGTGACCGCGGCGTGGATGCCCCAGAAGGGGTTGGGCGACGCCACCGGGCAGTCGGAGCCCAACGCCAGCACCGCGCCGCTCTCCAGCAGCGTGCGCCAGGCGTAGGACCAGCGCCCGCGCGCGCCCACGGCGCGCTCCACCAGCGCCATATCGTCCACCTGATGGATCGGCTGCACCGAGGTCACCAGCCCCAGACTGCCCAGCCGGCGCAGGTCCTCCGGGTGCGAATGCTGCACATGTTCGATGCGGTGGGGGATGCGGGAACTGTCAATTGACAATTGCCAATTGTCAATTGTCAATTGGGAATTGTCAATTGTCAATTGGGAATTGGGAATTGTCAATTGGGAATTGTCAATTGT
>JACSRL010000287.1 GCA_014879765.1 Anaerolinea sp.
GCGTCGTAGGCATAGCTCCGGCTGCGGTTGCGGGCGTCGATGACCTGGGTCAGATGGCCCAGGCTGTCGTAGGTGAACTGTTCCTGGCCCCCATCCGCGTAGGTAATGCTGGTCAGCCGGTTCAGGCTGTCGGCGGTGTAGGCGATGGCCCGCTGCGTCGGATCGGTGATCCGGGTCAGGTTGTCGTTGGCATCGTAGGCGAAGGAGGTTGCGCCGCCCAGGGCATCCTGGGCAACGGTCAGCCGGTTCAAGCCATCATAGGTCATGGTGGCGACCCGACTGGCCGGATCCGTGGCCGCAGTCAGGTTGCCGGCCCCGTCGTACTGCTGCTGCCAGACGCGCCCCAGAGGGTCCTTGCGCTGTATGACCTGGCCGCGTTCGTCGTAGCTGAGCGTGCTGGTATGGCCCAACGGGTCGGTGATGCTCACAGGCTGGCCGTGCGCGTCGTAGGTCAGGCTGGTTTGCTGGCCCAGTACATCTCGGATCTCGACCAGATTGCCCTGGGCATCGTAGGTGAACTGGGTGTCGTTGCCGTCGCTGACCGTTGCCCGGCTGACCTGAGCGAAGGGAGCGTTGCGTTCCAGTTGCGCCGTCGTCGCGCCGAGCAGCTCGATGGCCTGTCCCGACCCATCGTACAACGTGGTCAGCGGCGGCTGGGAGCCGGTCTCCGGCAGGAGGTCCTCGTTGTAGGTGGTGGTGACCGTGTAGACGCCGTTGAAGCGGGCGACCGGGCTGAAGCGGTCGTCCAGGGTGGTGACCACCGGCGCGCCGGTGTCCAGGGTCAGCACTACCTGGCGCTCGCCATACTGAACGGTCAGGTTCGTGCCGGTGGGCCAGGTGCGGGCGATGACGCGCCCCTGGCTGTCAAGGGTATAGGTAGTCTTGAAGCCGCGTTTGTCCGTGTGGCTGGTCATGCGCCCGTCCGCGTCGTAGGTGAACTCCTCGCGCTGGCCCAGGGGATCCACCGCCGCCGTCAAATGCCCCTTGTCGTTGTGTTCGTAGCGGTAGATCCGGCCAAGGCTGTCGGTGATGCTGGCCAGCCAGCCGTTGGCATCGTAGCCGTAATCGAAGATGTGGCCGCTGCCATCGGCCACGCGGCGGATGCGGGTGGTCAGCCCCCACTCGCCCGGCGCAACCGTCTGGCCGTTGCTCTCGTACAGGAGGCTCTGCTCGTTGCCGAAGCGATCCTCCATGCGCGTGAGACGGCCGTCGGCATTGAAGATCAGCCGCATCCCATCGGGATAGGTGCGGGTCCAGCCGTTGTCAGCATTCTGCACGAGGGTGCTGAAGTCGCCGGTGGGGGACGTATACGTGCCGTCGGGCTGCCGTTTGTAGTTGACCTGGCTGCCATCCCCGTGGATGATCGACACCCAGGGCCCCCGGTTGACGAGCAGCGTGTCGTGCTGGCCTGACCAGCCAATGCCAAAGGGCGACAGATCGCTGCGGACCAAGATAAAGGGCCAGAGCTGGCTGCTCTCGAAAGGCCAGAAGCATTCGCTGCAGATCGTGTCCGAATACCAGCTGGCAGCCTCCAGGTGACCCATATGGAGGCCGGGCGCTTGCAGGTTGCCGTGGCGGTCGCGCCCGTCCCATGCTGCATACACCTGCTGGCCAACGCCGTCCTGGTGGAAGGTCCCACCGATCGTCACGTGCCAGCGCACTTCTTCCGGCAGCAACGAGTTGGGGCGATAGCTGATCCAGGTCGAGACCACAGAAGTATAGCCGATGCGACCCGAGCTGTATTTGGCGGCAATCTGGGTTGTCAGCCCGCCCTTGCTGGGCAGCGGCAGCGTGCTGACGGTCTGGCAGAGCTCCCCGGACATCAGGTTGATCTGCGAGCCGCATTCTGCGTTCTGGTCTTCTTCGGCCGGATGATCGTTGGCGCGGTTCGGGTCGGCTGTGTCAGGCGGCGGGGGCAGATCCGGCGGCTGCGGCTCGGGCGGCGGCGGCAGGGCGAAGCCGTAGGCGCTGAAGTGGGGCACCGTCGCCCGTAGCCCCTTCTGGCCGTTGCCCAGATCCACGACGCGCCCGGCCACAGGCTCTCCCCAGCGAGCTTCTTCCTCCAGCCAGTAGTAGCACGGCACAGCCGTGCCCACCGGCAACTCGCCATCATAAGCGATGGTCCACTCCGCGCTGTCCGCAAAGACGATGCCGTCAGGCTCGAACATAGCAAAGCCCAAGGGCAGGCTGCCGTCGGTGAAAGGGCCGGGCAGGGCGGCGAAATCGCCGGTGGTTTCGTCCACTGGCAGCACTGTCAAACGCACGGCCCGGGTCGTGCTGACCGCGCCGGCGGCAAAGACGACGCGGGTGTTGCCATCGGCGCTGGTCGCCGTGCCGCCTGCCGGGCCGATGGGCGTCACCGCCGGGTCCAGGGGAACAAGCTGGGCGGTCTCTACACCGGTTGGCGCGAAAAGCAGTATACTGACCTGCCGGTTGGCAAAGGTGTAGCCGCTGGCAAAGATGACCAACGTGTAATCGCCCATGGGCAGAGGGAGGGTGTAGTAGCCCTCGCTGTCGGTGGTGGTTTCGTAACCAGTCTCCAGGGCCTTGACGGTGGCCCCGGCGATGGCTTCTTTGCTGCTGTAATCCACCACCCTGCCCACGGCTGTGCCCGCCTCCACCAGTGGAGCAGGCGTCACCAGGAGCAGTGCGTTCACCGCCGGGTTCTCGGCGTCGCTGACCGGCACGTTGCCGGGCTGTGTGAACTGGCGCGTGACGCTTTCCCCGGGAGCCAGGGTGATGACCTCGCCCGGCTCTGCGCTCTGTCCGGCTGGTGCGGCCGAGGGGGCCGCCAGCTGCATCCCCCCGTCATGGCGCGTCACGATCGGCAGGTAGAGCTTCCCCTCGGCGACTGGCGGTTCGCCTTCCCCCAGGCGGAGCCGCCGGACGCGGCTGTCGCGGTTGGTCAAGGCGACCGGGTGGCCCACGGTGACTTCGAGCAGTCCGGGTTCGATGCCGTTTGCCGTGATTTCGAGGGCGGTCGCTGCGGCGGACAGCGCCTGCAGTTGACCGACTGGTGCGCGGCCAGAGACCGCCTGAACGCGCCCACTCAAGGCATCTTTATACAGGCCTTGCGGCTGTGGGGCGATGGTGTTCAGCAGTACAAGAATGGCCGCCAGCCGGTAGATCGAAGTTCTGAATCGTCCGTTATGCAGATACATTGCCAGCCTCCTGTTACTGTCCAACCCTGCACGTCACAGAACGCCCCAACCGACAGTGCTTACTGTGGGTCTGGAACGGTCACGGCTGTTGCCACAAGCTGGTGAACCGGCAAGCCTGCCGCCGGTTGCTGCAAGGCAAACTCGGCAAATTCTGGCGAGCGGGCGCGGTAGAGCAGGCGGGCGCTCAGCCGAAACGGCCCCCGGTCGCTGCCCACCAGGGGGATGGCATACGGAATGGCCCGCCGCTCCAGGGGCGCCAGGCTGGTGTCAGTCAAGATCTGGGTGGCCATCCAGATCCGGTGCAGTTGGATGGGGCGCGCGCCGGCATCGCCCAGAATTTTGCGAAACTGAACTGCGTCGGCGCCTAAGGCGCCGTACGCGTCCAGCCCGCCTGTCTGCCAGACGATCTGCCCGGCAGGGTTCCACAGGGTCACCTCCAGCCAGAGCTGGCGCAGATCGCTGGCCCCGGTGGGCAGGGCATGGCCCGTCCCGCTGTTGGTGAGAATGACAGTTGCGTGGAGGGTGGGGGCGTCTGCTGCGCCAGCCGGCGCCCACTGCCACTGCAGGCCCAACGTGGCGGCCTGCTGCAATAGGGATCCCTCCTCCCATCCATCATGCAGGTCGCCGTGGCTGGCGCTGCGCCCGGCAAGGTCGCTGTTGACAGGGCTGATGCGCGCCGCCGGCATGTGACAGTGTTGGCATGTGACACCCTGGTCAGGATAGGGGCTGGCGCGCCACTCGTCGAAGGTAGGCTCCAGCGCCATCCCATTGGATGCATAGACGTTGTGGCACGCACCGCACAATGCTGCCTGCTGCAGACTTGCTGGCGCCATGGCGCGCCGGTGAGCGTCCGGGTTCACGCGCATGAGCAACTGCTGATAGGGGGCGCTGGGGAATGAGTCGCTTGCCGGGACGAGCCGGAGCGAGCCGTTCCCCGGCTGTGTCGCTGCGGGGACTCCCTGATGACACAGAACACAGGAGACGCCCTCGTCGGCGCGAGCGCTGATCGCCAGCGGCACGCTCAAGGCGCGCGCTTGATAGGCCCGCGCCTGGCCTGCGCCGTCTGACCGCAGAGCAGCCTCGTTCGCCGCAAGCGCGTCGATCTCGCCCTGGATCAGGCCGATGGGATTGTGGCAGGTCGCACAGAAGCGGGCCGCTGCCACCCCTTGCTCCTGGATCAGCAGATCGGTCACGGCAAGGTAGTAGGGGTTGCTGGCGGCGCCGGCATGGGCTGAACGGCGCCACTGCCCCGTGATCTCGCCATGACAGCCGTTGCACTCCGCCGCGCTGGTCGGGACGCGGCTTTCCAGGCTGGCATGCTCCAGCGCCACCGTGGCTGATCGGGCCTGGGCGGCGTCCGGCGTGCTCGCCGGCAGCCATGCCCACGCCGCCAGGCCGCCGGCGAAGACCAGGGCTGCGGCTTGCCAGTAGAGCGCAGGGCGGACGCGCGGCACGGCGCCCCTTCCTGTCCGTTGCTTCCTCCAAGACCAGCGAATTGTGTGCGCCGCCAGACCTAGAAGCAGCAGGCCGGCGCTAGCATTGTGGAGCCAGCGCAGGGGGGCGTAGCTCGTGTAGGGCAACAGGGCCAGGCCAGAGAGGCTCACGACGGCGAGACAGATGAGCAGCGCATAGCCAGTGCGGGTGTTCGGGTGGCGTCCAATCCGTTCGCGCCGGCCCCACCAGTGGCGCTCCAGGAACAGGAAAAGGGGCAGCAGCCCCCCAATCCCCGCGACCAGGTGGACGACCAGCAAAACGTCAGGGGCAAGATCCAGAATGAATCCGCTGCAAGCTGCACTCCAGATTGCCAGCAACGTACCCAACATCGCGCCGACCGTCGCCCGGCCCGTCGCCCGCGTGCGCGTGAACACTCGCACAGCGGTTGCCAGCCGCCAACTGGCCGACCACGACCTGTCCACTTGCCGATTCATCTTCGCCTCCCCTTGTTCTTGCGGCTTTTCCACGGGCTTTGCGAACCTTTCACCTGGATCGCAGATTGGCGGCCCATCGTCCCGATATCGTTGTGGTAAACGCTCCAAGTACGCTGTACTGTAGCGGGGGTCGGCTTAGCTTGTATGCCTTTTCCTGGTAAAAGGCTGGGCGAATGCCCGGAGCAGCGAAACTGCCGCCGTAGCTGCCCGCAGCTACCAGCGTCGGCCCGGCCACCGCTACGCCGGCGCAGCCGATGTGCCAACTGCCCGCCGCCAGGTTGCGCATCATCAAGCCGACCACAGCGCCCGGCGGCCTGTTTGCAGCACAACGGCGAGTTCCTGCGTCGGCTGGATCGTCAGCGGTGTTTCCGTCAGCAGACTTGCGTCCTGACGCACCAACAGCTAGCATAGACCAGGTGGAAAAATGGCGCGCTGCTGATAGTCTCCATGCGACTATCAGGACAGGTGAGCGCTAGCTGAACATTGATAGGAGTAGTGCTATCTTCTCAAGTGAAGCACAGCAAAGCCGCTGATGGGTATCGCTTTTCGATACAAACGCGACCAGGTTTATCGATAGCGACCTAAAGCCAGCAGCATGTCAGCGATCGTGGCCAGCAGCGCAGAAATGTCCATTACCAAGAAACCTGCGCAACGTCCACGGCCTGCGCGACTTCGGCGGCCAGCGTGGCGTTGCCGGCAGGCCGAGCCAGGCGATACGCGTTGCGCCGGCTGATGGCGTCGGTCGCGGCGTGCAGCAGCTTGGCGATGTTGTTCTACCCCTAGCCTTCCAGACGGCCCGCCAGGGCCAGTTAGAAATGCCCAGGACTACCGCAGGCTGAGCTTGTCACAGCCTGCGGTAGTCCTAATATCTCAATAACCGGAATGCCCGCAGTCCAGAACTTCCTTCTGGCTTCGGTTCATGGACGCCGTATTAGCGCACCACCAGCGGCAGGTAAAGCCTGGGCCACGGCGTCAGCGCGAGGTTCAGATCGGTCACTTCCGGCGGCACGCCGACCACGGGGCTGGAGCGGGTGAAGTAGCCCGGCGCCTCCACTTTGACGTACCAGCAGCCCTGCACCACATCCCACCCATAATGGCCTGCGGCGTCGGTCTTTTGTGGGTTGATGGCCGGATCCATCGCCGCAGGCGCGAAGAGCGGATCTTCGGCCACGCCCGTGCCCGGCGCTGCCGGGGGCAGATCGCCCCACGTCCCGCCGACCCCACCCGGCCGCGTGTCCACCGTGCGGCATTGGCGCGTCGTGCTGCGCGTGTCCGGCCAGGCGGCCCCCACCCGGTAGAGGGTGACGGTGGCCCCCACGACGGGTGCGCCGGTGCGCGCATCGGTCACATAGCCGCTGGGGTCAAAGAACTTAGGCCGCTCGGTCGTCGGTGTGCAGGGGACAAACCCCTCAATATCATCCCAGCGCTGATAGCCAGTCCCGAAAGTGCCCGCTCCGACGGCGCGTGTGCATTCACCGCCGGCCTGCACGGATGAGAGTTGGCGCAGCGTCTGGCCAGCTGCCGGCTGAAAGACCGTCACCAGGAAGATGCGTTCGCTCAGGTTGAACTGCCCCTGCGGGATTTCTACCCGATAGCGGTCGGTCGTATCCGGGACGAGCGTGAGGGTGAAGGTCCGCCCGTCGTGCAGTGCGTAGAAGCGTTTGAGCGGGCCGCACGCTGGCAAGGAACAGACCGGCGTGCTGGTGATGGTCACACTCACAACAGAAGAAGGCGTGCCACGGCGCACCGCGACCGTCCACAGGCCGTCGCGTTCGACCGGCGGATAGGCCACCCCGGGGCTGATCTGGAGGACGGTGTCGTGGGTCGGCGACCGGGCCACATCCACCTGTTCGACCAGCCGGAGGGTGCGCGAGTCGCCCCCGGCCTGCGTCACCTGTGCCTGGGCGGTGTTGGTGTAAACGCCCACCGTCGCGGTGGCCGCAACGCCGAAGTGAATGGTCACCACCTCGCCCGCCGCGATCTTCAAGTCGGGCCAGGTGAGGATCTGGCCGCCGTCGGCCAGCGTCACCGCCGGCTGGGGCAGGGGCCGGTTGGATGTGGCGCTGCCGGGGACGAAGGTCAGGCCGGCCGTCAGGCTGTCCTGGAACGCGGCGCTCGCCGTGGCGCTGTAGGTGTTGGTCAGGCGCAGGCTGAAGCCGCCCGCGCCGCCCGGCGGCAGGACGCGGCGGTCGGGACGTTGGCTGAATTCCACCAGCGTCGGGTTGTCGCTGACGACGCCGCCGCTCGCCTGGTATTCCGGCCCGAAGGCCAGCCCCAGCCCGCGTTCCACCTGGGCGAACTCGCCGCTGTGGCTGTTGTAGGTCAACATCTGGAAGATGTCGCCGGCCGCGGGCTGGAAGCCGTTGGTGGGGGAGAGGATCAGCCGGCCGTCCAGCGCCGCATCGCCGGCCACCTGGAGGACGCCGTAACCCGCGCCAGGCGCCAGCCCGCCGATGTCAATCTGCAGCGCGCCGCCTGCGCCCTGGCTGTACCCCCGGTCTACCATCAAGATGCCGGTTGGTTGGAGGATGGCCCCGTTGTTCTCCAAGCGAAGATTGTTGACCAGGCTGATTGCGCCATTGCCCCGCAGCCGGCCGCCGTTGAAGACCAAGTTTTCGGTGGTATTGCGCAGCGTGCCGCCATTGAGGAAGACTTCGCCCGCTGTCTGGCGGAACGGCCCATCGGCGAAGAAGCCGCCATCCCACACCTCGATGCTGCCGGTGTTGTTCAGGCTGATGTTATACCACTTTTTGAAGTCACCGGGGTCCAGTTTGACAATCCGACCGGCGTTGTTCAGCACACAATCGCTCCATTCATATTGCGGCCGCATATCTCCTTGGGTGACGGTGAAGACGCCGGTGGGATGGTTGTTGAACACCGCGCCATGTTCCATCCAAAACTGCCCGCCGCTGGCCAGGGTGACTGCGCCGTGGTTGTTCAGGGTGCGGCCGCTAAGACCGCTGTCCTGCACCCACAGCGTGGCCCCTGGCGCGATGTTCACCGTATCGCTCACACCGTTGGAGCCGTTGACGAGCAGCGCGTTCGACATCGTCAGCGCCTGGGTGACGGTGATGGCGCTGCTGCCGCCCAGCCGTGTGCTGCCGCCCATCTGGATGACCGGCAGGCTGACCGCGCCGCCGGTCGTGTCCAGGTATAGGGCAGCGCCGCCGATCAGGTCCGTCAGCCCGCTGAGGATGTACGCGCCGCCCACAACCGCACGCGCGCCGTTGGACATACGCCAAATGCCATCGCCGGAAATCGCCGACGACGGGCCGAAGCGGTGTTCGTAACTTCCCAGTTCCAGGATGCCCGGCGCGGCGACCGCGAACGCGCCGGTGTGCGTCACCACCTGGGCGCTGGACGTCAGATTCAGCAGCAGCGCGCCGCCCGTGACACTCACCTGGCCGCTGTTGGTGAGCGCCATGTGGAGCGTGAACTTTTCGTCGCCTTCTTTGCTGAGCGTGCCCGCGTTCTCGAACCAGCCGCTGTCATCCGGCCAGGCATAGATGTTGTTTTGTCTGATGCCGCCGCCGCTTACCCGATAGACGCCGCCCGGACGGTTGTCAATCACGCCGTAGTAGTTCCACAGCCAACTGCCGTCCGTCTGCTCGATCGTGCCGTAGTTGACGATCCGCGACTGGAGTAGCGTGTGGGAGCCGCTCGGGCGGGTCAGGTGCATCAGCGCGCCGGGCGCGATGACGACCGTCTCGGTCGCGCCGGTCGGGCTGAGGTGCGCGCCGCCAACAATTGCGCCGTCCCAGTCCATCTGCCCGGTCACGGTCAGGGTGTGGTAGCCGTGAATGCCGCTGCCGGAGCCGCCGTCAACCAGTACGAGTTTGTGGACGGTGACGGGCGCATCGATGCTGACCACCCGGAAGCCGCCATCGATGATGGCCGTGTCGCCGGGGCCGGGGACTTTTCCGCAGTCCCAGTACGTGATGTTCGACCAGGGGTACGGTTTGGCATCCTGGGGGCCGGTCCAGCGGCATTCGGCGACCGGTGCGGCCTGGGCCACCGTGTACAAGAGGGTGAACAACGCCAGGCCAGCGACCGCAGCCACGACGGCCGAGATCGTGATCAATGTGAGTTTACGCATAGCTCCTATCCTCCTGTTGCCTGACCTCACCGCCTACCGGATCACCCAAAAACTCCAGCAGCAGCGCGTTGAACGCATCCGCTTTTTCCAACATGGGGACGTGACCGCACTTGTCGAAGATCTGTACGCGCACGTTCGGCAGCCCCTTGGCGGCGACTTCGGCGTGGGCCACGGGTATGGTGGGGTCCTGGCGACCCCAAACCACCAGCACGGGCGCAGTGATGGATGGCAGGCGGCTGACATGCAGCCCCCAAAGGCTCCGCTTCTGCCCGAACAGATTCAGCCCCGTCCGCGCAGTCCGCAGCAACGCTTCCAGCGCGCCGGGCTGCGCGGCCAGCGCGTAGTCGCAATCAATCTTCTCCTCGGTGATTACGGCCGGATCGTAGATCGTCATCCTGGCGAAGGTGGCGGCGCCCGCACGGCTGGGGCGCATCAACCGCTCCCCCAGCCGCGGGACGCTGGCGAGGCGCAGGCCCAGGTGAACCTGCCGGCCCAGGCCCGCCGAGGCCACCAGCACCAGCCGGTCCACCAACTCCGGATGGGTGAAGGCCAACCGGGTGGCCACTGCGCCGCCCATGGAGTGGCCCACCACGTGCGCCCGCGAGATCTGCAGGGCGGCCATGAAGTCCTGGACGAAAGTCGCCAGGTACGGCACCCCGTAGGGCGCATCGGCAGGCTTATCCGTCCGCCCGTGTCCGGGCAGATCAAGGGCCCAGACGCGGTGAAGCGCGGCCAGGGCGTCAAAGTTGGCCTGCCAGTCTTCCACATGGCAGCCCAGGCCGTGGATCAGCACGACCGGTGAACCCTGGCTGCCCCCGGCCCAATAACGGGTTTTGATCTCTCCGATCTGGATGGTGCGATCCTGTGGCGCGCCCGGCATCACACTTTGCCTCCTTCTGAGTGAACGGATTCCGTGGTTTCTGCATTTCTGGCGGCCAACAGCGCCTCCAGCCGCCCGATCAGCCCGGGCCAGCCGCGGAAATAGTAGGCTTCGCCGTCCGGCAGCGCCTGCACCTTGCCGCGCCATTCCAGCGCGGCCGGGTCGTCCGTCTGGGCAGCCTGCCACAGGCGCAGGGTGAAGAGAGGGGTTGGTTGCGTCGTCATGGTCGTCTCGCAGTCATGAACCTGCGGCCAGGCCGACCTTGCTGCGGATGAACGCGTCGGCGCTGGTCAGTCGCACGCCCAACGCCGCCGCCGTCTTCCGGCCGGCATAGGGCGTGCTGTAGGAGACGAGCCAGTTCAGCCCCATGATGTCCGAAGCAGCCTCGGAGAAGGGGCTCATGGCTGCCCGCATGACGCGGAAGACGCTGCCGGGCGCGTAGACCGTCCGCACTTTCCGCCCCAACGCCTGACCGTAGATGCCCGCCACCTGCTGCCAGGAGAGGACCTCCGGCCCACCGATCTCCAGGATGGCGCGCGCGGCCGCCGGGTGGCCGATGGCGTTGACCAGGGCGCTGGCGACATCGTCGGCGGCGATGAAGGCGTGGCGCACCTGGGCGTTGCCCGGGATCAAGGCGGCGCCCGCGCCCGGGATCAGGTTGCCGACGCCCTTCATGAAGAGCTCCAAGAACCAGTACTGCCGCTCGATGGTGGGCGCCTCCGCGCCGCGCGCCGGGATCGTGCTGCCGATGAAGGCGAACCAGCAGTCCATGAACAGGGAGGCGCGCAGGATGGTGCAGTTCAAGCCGCTGGCCTGCAGGCGTTCCTCGTTCAGCCGCTTGTAGCGGAAGCTGGGCACGGCGCTGTCGTGAGGCGTGACCGGCACCGAGAGGAAGATGAACTGCTGCACGCTGTGCTTCTGGCAGGCGGCGATCAGATCCTGATACCCCTTGCCCTCCACCGCCGCGAAGCTGGACGGGCCTTGGGGCACGATGGCGTTGGCGGTGGCGATCACGGCCTCCGCGCCCTGGCACGCGGCATCCAGCGACGCCGGGTCGCGCAGATCGCCGAAGGCCAGCTCGACTCCCAGCCCCTGCAAATGCTGATAGTTGCTCGTGCGGCGCACAAAGGCCCGCGCAGGCCGCCCATCCGCGACCAGCTTGCGAACGACGGCCGTTCCCACTTGACCGGTTGCTCCAACGACGAGAATCATGCTGCTCCTCCTGAAGGGTGAAAGACTGGTGACGAGGCGGTCAGCAGAGCCAGCGCCCCCAGCGCATGCACGCCTCATAGCTCGATGACAGCACGATATCAGGACAAGCGTTTCACCAGCGTTTCATGGAGCGTTTGATGGAGGGAAATTCAGGAGAGATTTGCCTGCTGAGCGAGGTCGAGGGCTTGCGAGAGGAGATCGTGCGCGGCGTCGGGCTGCCCGGCGTTCCAGGCAGCCAGGGCGGCGGCGAGGGGCTGCTCGACCGCGGGCGGCAGCGCCTGTTGGGCGGGATCGAGCAACTGCCGGGTAAAGGCGATGGCGTCGGCAGGGCGCGCCTGCGCCAGCGTGACGCCGATCAGCGGCCAGAGCGCCTGCCAGCAGAGGGGATAGGGGGCTGGGTGACGCCGCCAAACATCCAGCGCGGCTTCGCCCAACCGCTCAGCTTCGGCGTGACCTGCACTGAACGGAGTCGAAGCGCCGCCCCGTTGCCAGGCCAGCCACGCCAGGTTGGCCCGGCAGGCGCCGACGTAATCGAGCATCCCAGCCGACTCGGCCACGGCCAGCCCGCGGTGAGCTACGCCGGACACTGCGGCGGCGTCCCCCTGCCGCCGGTAGGCGACAGCTAGATAGGCCAGGCAGCGCACCTGCAGGGCGGGGTCGCCGGTCTGCTCGGCCAGGGCCAGCGCCGTGGACAGGGCAGCCTGCGCCTCTGCGGGAGCGCCCTGCCACAGCAGGTTGAAGCCAAGCCCGAACTGGTAGGGGGCGACCGTCTCCGGGCTGCTGGCAGACGGCAGGGCGGCCAGCGCCGCACGGGCGTAGGCGAGCGCGGTCTCCGAGGGCGCATAGCGGGCGCTGCGGTTCAGGTGGCGGCTCAGGCTGCCGAACAGGGCTGCCCGTTGCAGAGGCGTCCCGTGGCGCTCGATGGCCGGCTGCACCCGCTGGATCTGTTGCGCCATTACCTCCGTCCGGTTCCACCAGTAGAGCAGGAGCAGGCGCTCGATCTGCACCTGGCACCACTCCTTCCACCAGGCGGCTCCGGCATCTTCGTTCGGCGGCCCCAGCAGCGCCTCGGCCATCGCGTATTGCGCGTCCGCCGGGTCATGGCCGGCCCGCTCGTTCTCCAGTGACTTGCCGAGCTTGCGGTGCAGCCGCGCCTGCGCAATGGCGTTGGCTGTGGGCGTTGCGGCCAGCGCCGCGGCGTAGGCGTCGCGGGCGCGGCCATGCTGAGTCAACAGTTCGCACAGGTCGCCGCGTTCTTCCTCCAGCAGCGCGACCCTTGCGGCGTTGGCGGCTGCAGACTCGCCTGCCGCCAGCGCCAGGGCCTTTTCCAGCGCGGCCAGCGCATCCGCATGTGCGTACAGGCGCCGCGCCCGCGCTGCGGCGCGGCTGTAATACCCACTGGCCGGCGCGTACTGGCCGGCCGCTTCCCAATGTCCGGCCAGCACGCCGGCCACTGCCTCCAGGTCGCCGGCATGAACCTGTTCCAGCGCCCGCGCGACCTGGCCGTGGAGCCAGCGCCGCCGGGTGCGGCTCAACCCGGCGTAGGCTGCCTCCCGCAGCTTCTCATGGCTGAAGTCGTAGGCGTCGGCGCCCTGCTCGCGGATGATGCGCCGCCGCCAGCCATCGTCCAGCGCGGCGACCAGTGGCTCCTCGCCCAGGTCGCTGGCGGCGGCCAGCACGCCGAAAGTGAAGGCCCGGCCTACCACCGCAGCCAGTTCGATCACGCTGCGCGCCGGGGGCGAAAGTTGGGCCAGCCGCGCGTCCAGCACCCGGCGCACCTTGTCGGGCAGGGCTGTAGGCGCGGCCAGCATCGCCGCCGCATGCTGCGCCGGTTCCGCCAGATGATAGCCCACGCTCGCGCGGGCCATCTCCACCACGAAGAGCGGGTAGCCCTCCGTACCCTGGTAGAGCAGCGGCGCCAGCGCCCCGTCGAAGGGCCGGCCCGCGGCCCGTGCGGCCAGGGTCAACGTGGCCTCCTGACTCAGCGGGCAGAGTTCGAGCTCGGTTAGCTGGCCGTTGTGGGCCAGCGCGTCGCGCCACGGCGCCAGGGCGGCGTTCGCGTCGCGCTCTTCGCTGCGCAGTGTCGCCACGACCAGCAGTTGCAGCGGCGTAGGCAGGTCGAGTTGCGCCGTCAGCAGGTAGTGGAGCCAATCCAGCGTATCGCGGTCGCACCACTGCAGGTCATCCAGCATGAGCAGCAGTGCAGGGCGGCTGGCCAGGAGGGCGTGGGCCAGCGCCGCAAACAGGCGCAGCCGCTGCCAGCTTTCAGTCAGTGGTGCAGGGGCGGGCAGGTCGGGCCGTTCGGCGTTGATCTCCGGGAGCAGCCGCGCCAGTTCGCGCAGCCAGGGATCGGCCAGGGGCGGCCGCGGCTGACCGCGCAGCCAGGCCACGGCGGGCGCGTAGGCCAGCGCGCCGCCGGCCGCGTAGCAGCGCGCCGTGAGCGCCGGAATGCCCTGCCGTCCCACCCATTCGGCCAGCGCCTCCGCCAGGCGGGTTTTGCCGATGCCCGCCTCGCCGGTGATCAGCACCAGCCGCGGGCGGGCCGCTGCACTGCGCCAGGCGTGCACAAGCCGCCCCCATTCCACTTCGCGGCCCACCAGGGGGAGCGCCGCTTCGGCCTGGGCCGGCGCGACCGGCGCCGGGCTGACCGCCAGCAGCCGGGCATAGAGATCGTGCACCTCGGAATCTGGCGCCACGTCCAACTCCCGGCGCAGGACGGTGGCGCAGGTGTGGTAGGTGTGGAGCGCGGCGGCGCGGTCGCCGTTCAGTGCGTGCAGGCGCATCAATTGGGCGTAGGCCGGCTCGTGCAGCGGGTCGTGGCGCAGCAGCGCCTGGACATGGCCGATGGCGGCGGGATAGTTGCGCTGCGCCTCGCAGAGGGCGGCCAGCCGTGCCAACGCAGTGGCATTGGCCTGAGCCAGCCGCTCCCGCACGGCCAGCAGCCAATCGCTGTAGCAGCCAGGCAGCAGTTCGCCGGTGTAGAGAGTGACGGCCTGCTCCAGATGCTCCACCGCGCCCGCGCTGCTGGCGGCTGCTCCAGCCTGGCGCAGGTGATGCTCGAACGCGGCCACGTCCAGCCAGCAGCCGTCATCCCCGCGCCACTGCACCGTCAGGTGATCGCCGCCCAGAAAACAATCTGCTGCGGGCAGGGCGCGGCGCAGGCGATGCCAGAGATTACGGAGATTGGTGCGCGCCTGTTCTTCGGTCGAATCGGGCCAAAAAAGAAAGGCGAGCTGCTGGCGAGCCACCGGGCGCGCCCGGTGGAGCAGGAGATAAGCCAGCAACTCCTGCAAGCGCGCATGGTCGAAGCCTGGCGCGGCATCTCCGTGAAAGCGCAGGTGAAAGGAACCGAGCAGGTGAATCTCAAGCGGTGGTGACATGGGCTGGGCAGCGGCTGAAGCGTCCTGGAAGAGCGCACCAGAGTTCAATCAAGCGGCGCCTTCGCCGCGGCGTTCAGTATACTTGACTCGGAATAGCATTATGTCGCGCAAAGATGCATGGTTTTTCACCTGGTGTCCTGGCGTGAGATTGCTTTCCATCGATAATGCCCATTATCCCACGTCCGCCACAGGGCTGGCAATCGCAGTGGCAGGCCGGGGTGTGGCTTAGGGATTTGGAAGATCGCAAGACCCAATGCCGACGCATGGGCAGCCAACCAGACAGTGACCAGACCGCTCAGTGAATGGTCGGCCACCACAGCGGGCTGGCCGATCACTCTGTACGAAGAGGCGGCCAGACCCGCACGTAGTCCGCGACAGGTTGGCATCAGGACGACTCACTCGAGCCACAGCCAGTTCGTCGCCAGCGCAAACAGCCAGCCGGCCAGCGCCGTCCCATAGATCAGGTTGATCGCCACGTCATGTTGAACCAGCCTGGATTTGGGGTCTTTTCTCCCCAGAAACTGCCCGGTGTCGATGCCCAACTCCTTTTCGATCCGGCGCCCGCGGCTGACCAGGTCGTCATATAGCTCCGAATTGCGCCGCTCGTAAATGTAAAGGGCCAGTGTGATCAGCAGGCCAAAGACGCTGACCGCCATGCGCATCATGGGTGTCAGCCCCGTACCAGGGGCATCCCTGGAAAGTAGGCTGATGAGAATGACCACCGAGACGGTCGGCACAAAACCGAGCAATTTGAAGCGCACATCTGTCAACATGCGCCAACTGCTGCAAATCTCGCCGTAAAGCCATTTCAAGTCATCCTGTTTTGCCGACGGCTCGACCCCGACCTGGAAGACGGGCAACGGCGAAGCTTCGTAATGGCGGCGACGGCGTTCATTCGCAGCGCGCACCTGGCTTTCATCCGCAGTGTCGACTACGGGGTTCGCCATCATTCACCTCCTCAATCATGTCCATGAAGGGGTTCAGGCAGCCACCTTCGAATGCGCCGCTGCCAGCCAGCGCTCGCTCAACGACCTGACCTGCGCAAAGCCGGCCTGCTCCA
>JACSRL010000386.1 GCA_014879765.1 Anaerolinea sp.
TTGCGCAGACGAAAACCATGCCCGCACGAGAAAAACCCGGTTTCTGTACGACTGGCTGAGCAGTTACGTCGTGTCAATCGCTCGCTTCCGGGGAGACGAGCTATTTCAGAGTCTTGATGTACTCGATCAGCGCGGCGACCTGCTGATCGGAGAGCACGTCGGCGTAGTTCTGCGGCATGACCGGCGCAAAGCCGGCCACGATCCGTTCCTGCGAGGCCAGGATCGACGAGCGCAGATAGGCATCGTCGGCCACCCCGCTGGTTCCGTCGGTAAACTGTCGCTCAGAGCCGTAGAGTCCCTTCCAGGTCGGGCCAACGCCGCCCGGTTCGCCGGTGACGTTGTGACAGGCGATGCAGCCCTGGCTGGCGTGCAGCTCCTGGCCCATCGCGGCCAGGCGTTCGGGCGAGACCGCGGCCTTCTGCTCGGCCACCCAGGCGTCGAAGTCGGCCTGGTTCACCACGGCCACATCGGCCAGCATGTTGGTGTGGCCGGTGCCGCACAGCTCATTGCAGCGCACCCGGTAGGCCCCTTCGACGTTGGGGGTGACGCGCAGCTCCGTCGGCACCCCGGGCACCAGGTCTTGCTTGACGCGGAACTCCGCCACGTAGAAGCTGTGGATCACATCCTGATCCAGCGACTTCAGTTTGAAGTGTACCGGCCGGCCCACCGGCAGTTTCAGCGCGGTGGCCTTCTCCACTCCCTGTTCGGGGTAGTCGAACTGCCAGCCGAAGCTGAACGCGGTCACGTTGACCGTCATCTCGTTTGCCTGCGCCGCCGTAACATCCCGCAGGGTCACGGCGCCGATCACGCCGAAGCTCAACACCACGATGAGCGGCACCACGGTCCAGATGATTTCCAGCCTGGTGTTGCCCTCGAAGTGGTCGCCATCTCCCTCCTCGCCCGGTCTGCGACGGAAGACGAAGAGGATGTAGAGCATGAAGACCATCACCAGGGCGAAGAGGAAGCCGATCACTGCCAGATGCAGGTCGAACAGCCAGTCCACCGTGATTGCCTGCGTGCTGGCGATGGGGAAAGTGGGCACAGCCCACAGGCCGACAATGGAGATGATGGCGACAATCGCCACCAGGATGCTGACGATGATGAAATGTCTTCGGTAGCTGCGACGCTGGGTTCCTTGGTCCATTCGCTTCATACTCCCTGGGAATTGTGGTCAGGGCTTGCGCATAACGGATCTCAATCCGCAGGGCCCCGTATCGAGACCTGTTTTGCGTAAATCCTGGTGGTGAGTGCGGCTAGGCCGGCAGGGGGACTGCCTCCGGCGTGTGCTGCGCGGCTGAAATGGCTCGTTCGCCCTTGAGGGCTCGCAACAGGTCGGCCTCGCCCGCGCCGCTGACCTGGCGCCGCTCGTGTACGGTCATCCTGTCGCCCGCCAGGGTAACGTAGATCACGCGCAGGTCGTCGGCGTCGGGCCAGAGCAGCGGCGCGAGGTCTTTTTCCTGCAAGCTGCTGCTGTCATGGTCGACAATGATGACGTTCGGCGCCTGGCTAAGGCCCAGTCCCTGCACCTCTTGCCAGTTGCTCATGGCGCCCACCACCGTCGCCTGGTTGCCCAGCAGCCGCGCGATGCCCTCGCGAAAGAGCGGGTGGGCAGAGACGATCAGGGCCGTCTGTTGAGGGGATGTGTCAGGCAATGGGATCACGGCGGTGGTCTGACGCGGGGGTCGCTGCATGCGGTGGGTTGGCGCGGCATCGCCAGTGTCGATTCTAACGGTTCCACCCTGTTTTGTCATCGGCAATGCGGGCCATTCGCGCAAAGAAAAACGAGCGACCATGCGGTCGCTCGTTTGGGGGAGGTGAAACATTTCATCTACGCCAACGCGGCGATCTCCTCCTGGCTAAACCCCGCCTCGGCCAGCACTTCACCTGTATGCTCCCCCAAGCGCGGGCCGATGTGGCGATAGGCCGGCTGGCTGGCGGAGAAGCGCAGCGGGTGAGCCACCTGGCGCTGGGTTGTGCCGTCGCCGCGCGGCGTTTCGATCAACAGCCCGCGCGCGGCGCTCTGTGGATGGGCCAGCGCCTCGGCCACGGTCAGCACCGGCTCCACGCACACGTCCAGCGGCGCGAAGACCGCCATCCAATCGGCCAGGCTGCGCCGGGCAATGACGGCCGCGATCTCCTCCTTGAGGCCCGGCTGGCCGGCGTCCGGGCCGAAGACTCCCCGGTCGGCCAGCTCGGGCCGCTCGATGGCCTGGCAGAAGCCGCGCCAGAATTTCTCCTCCATGCCGGCCACCGTCAGGTAGCGGCCATCGGCTGTGCGGTAGGTGTCATACAGCCCGCCGCCGTTGAGCATGCCGCGCTCGTAGCCGGGGTTCTCGCCGCCGGCCAGGTACTCGGCCGCGGCCAGGCTGTTCCAGGCCAGCGCCAGGTCGAACATGCTGACATCCACCATCTGCCCCACGCCGGTGAGCTGGCGCTGGATCACCGCGGCCAGGATGCCGGTGATGGCGCCGAAGGAGCCGCCCCCCACGTCGGCCACCTGCACCCCCAGGCCGGGCGGGCCGCTGGCCTGCCGGCCGGTGTGGCTGAGGATGCCGGCCAGCGCCATGAAATTCAGGTCATGGCCGGCCCGGTCGCGGTAGGGGCCGGTCTGGCCATAGCCGGTGATGGCGCAGTAGATCAGCCGCGGGTTGGCGGCCCGCAGCGCCTCATAGCCCACCCCCAGCCGATCCATCACGCCAGGGCGAAACTGCTCCACCACGATGTCGTAGCGCTGCACCAGCCGTTTGACCACCTCGGCCGCGCCCGGCTGCTTCAGGTCCAGCGCGATGGCGCGCTTGTTGCGGTTGAGCAGGCTGTGCCAGGCCGACACATCGCCGTCGAAGGGGGGCATCAGGCGCGCCATGTCGGGCCGCTCGGGCGCCTCGACCCGCACCACATCCGCGCCCAGGTCGGCCAGCAGCATGGTGGCAAAGGGGCCAGGCAGCAGGGT
>JACSRL010000729.1 GCA_014879765.1 Anaerolinea sp.
AGACGCCTACTCGACCTACAGTCAGACCGGGCGGGATGCTGTGCGAATCACTTCATAGCTGAGTGGTTATAACGGAAGATACTCGATTCGATCTCGATATTCATCGGGACTTGAGGTATCCCAAATCAGATGCAGATCACTAATTATTTGCCCCCACGTGTAGCGGCGGCGAATCAATAGAATACCAGGTACATGGTTGCCCACCGCCAAGTGGTCACGCAAATGCACCGGCATCGTGCGTCTGTTACGGCTCACTAAGACAGCACCGTTGGCTTCTAGCCAAACCAGAATTTCGGGGTCCGGCGTGCCAAGCACCGGCGTGCCTGCGTCGCCTACTACGTCCACTTGCATCTCAGGCTGGCGCAGCAGGAGTTGGTCGCGCACGGCGTGTGGCATATTCTCATCAAGCAGAAAGTGCAACTGTGTCAATGGAGGACGTCCCGTTTGTCGGTTGTTGCTGCTTGATTCTCTTCAGCCGCTTTATCACCTCAGACGGACGCTGTTCGTGCTCTTGCGCTGCCTGGTCGGTGTAATCACGCCATGCTTGAAGATATCCGTCAACCTGGCTCTGGTTGCGCCAGTAGTAGGTAATCGTGGCGTAAACCTGCTCCAGCGACAGACTGCGATAGCGCGCGGCAACTTCCTCTGGGCTGGACCCCTCAAGGTAATCTTCCAAGACTGTTTCGATGCCCACACGGGTGCCGCGAATTCGGATATCGTCTTCGCCAAGGAACTCGAAGTAACTCTCTAGCTGCATGGTGACACCTCAAACTGGCGCTGGAACCTGATCGGTCTACAGGCTCGCAGTTTAGCACAACTGGCCAAATCGGGCAATCAGCCGGCGCAGCGCCGCAGTCACCAACTGCCCATCCTGACAACCCTCGACGCGTCGATGGCGAAGATGGCGCGCGGGGCTTCCATCAGCGCATCGACCATGGCCTCCAACTGCCCGGCCGGCATGTAGCGGGCGGCGATGCGGCGGGTCATGGGCCGCGCAGCCTCCCCTTCGCTCACCAGCCGCGCCTGGCCGCGCGCTGAGATGCCGCGATAGGGCCGCTGGTCGCTGTCGATGGCGAAGCCGACCTGCGGCCGGGCCAGCATGTTGCGCGCCTTGACCCGGTCGCTGGCCGTGGTGATCCAGAAGATTCCGTCCTCGTACAGATACCAGATGGGCGTCACCTGGGGGTAGCCGTCGCCGCCCACGGTGCCCAGCCGCATCAGCAGGCCAGGCTGATCCAAAAAGGCCTCGGCAGCCTCGTCCAACGCAACGGTCTGTCGGTCGTCGTGCATGATGGTCTCCTTGAATTGGCTCGATTCGAGCGCCGGCGTCTGATCGGCCCGCTCGATGGCCAGCCAATGCTCCAGGTCGGCCGGCAGGTCCACGTCCAGTTCCAGCCGCGGGGAGCGGTCGATGTGCCAGGCCAGGCCCCGCGCGCGCGCCTGCTGGCAGTGGCGCTGAAAGCTGCCCGGGCCGAATCGATAGGCCAGCGCGCCCGGCGGCCGCACCAGCAGCGCGTTGGTGCCCTGCTCCTGGCTGTCGGGCGCGATGACCATGGCCCGCGCCGCGTAAAGCTGCTGGCTGGCCTGCCAGAGCCGCGTCACGTCAGCCAGGGTCAGCAGCGGCAGATCGGCCGGCAGGATCAGGATCGCGGAGGCGTGGCGGCTGGCGGCGAAGGCGGTGGCTTGTTCCAGGGCGGCGTTGAGGGTGGGTTCGGCATAACTCGTAACCCGTAACTCGTAACCGGAAGGGGGAGCGGGGGCTTCAGGGAGCGGGATCAGGTTGTAGGTGGAGGCCAAGGCGAGGAGTGCCGGGTCGGGGCTGACGACGATGGCTGCCGCGTTGAGCTGCTGCTGGGCCTGCTGCGCCACCTGGAGCACGCCGTGCAGCAGGTGCAGGGCCAGCGCCTGGCGCTCCTGTTCGGCCAGCACCGGCGCCAGGCGGCGTTTGGCGTGGGAAAGATGCTTGACGGGGATGAGGAGGTGGAGGGTCACAAGACGAGAAAGGCTGTCAGTCCAGCACGCGATCCAGGCCGCGCACCAGCCCCACCTGCCGGCCCACCCGGCGGATGGCCAGCAGCGTGCCCTGGATGTAGGGCGTCGCGCTGGCGCCGGCGTCGTGGCGGATGGTCAGCCGTTCATCGGCCGCGCCGAAGATGGCCTCGATGCTGATCACGAAGCTGGGCAGGCGGATCGAGTGGATCTGGCTGCCGTTCAGCGTCACCCCCCGGCTTTCCCGCGGGCCGATGGTGGCGTCGATGGCGTGGGTGAGCTGCGGCTGGCCCACCTCGGCCAGGCGATAGGCCAGCTCGCGCGCGGTGCCGCTGGGCGCGTCGATCTTGGCGTCGGAGGCGTAGTCGATGATCTCCCAGTGCGCCAGGTAGCGAGCAGCCTCGCAGGCAAAGCGCTCCAGCAGCACCGCAGTGATGGAGAAGTTGCCGGCCGCGATCACCCCGACCTGGCGCTGTCGCGCGGCCTGGTCGATCTCGGCGTAGTCGGCATCGGTCAGCCCCGACGAGCCGATCACCACATGGACGCCCCGGTCGATGGCCGCCAGCACATTCTCCTTGACCGCGGCCGCGCCGGCATAGTCCACCAGCACGTCGGTGGGGGTCTCCAGCGCCTGCGCCACCGTGCCGCTGACCTTCAAATCAAGGCGCGGGTCCTGCGCTATGTCACTCAGGCTGCGGCCGGCATGGCTGCGCGCGACCGCGCCCACAAGCTGCATGTCGTCCGCGTCAGCGATAGCCGCACACAGCGGCTGACCCACCCAGCCGGTCGCGCCGGCCACACAGACAGTGATGGTCATGGGGTAAGATGTCTCCTTTGAAAACTGGAAAGGTGTTTGACGGGCACAGAGAGAATCAAGCTAGGGGGTAACTGCTCAGGTGCCGGGCACTTGCGCTTGACTTCGTAGCGTGAATTGGCTTCACGTGTCGCATTGC